>CAINDZ010000032.1 GCA_903847545.1 uncultured bacterium
CGCGCTCGGCCTGTCGCGCCTGGCCGCCACCGAGTTCTCGTTCTTCCTGGCCGTGCCGGCGATGCTCGGCGCCTCGGCGCTGAAGCTGTGGGGCGTGCGCCATGACCTGGGTGCGTCCGACCTGCCGGTGTTCGGCATCGGCTTCGTCGTCTCGTTCGTCTCGGCGCTGGTGGTCATCCGCGCGCTGGTGAAGTTCGTCTCGCGGCGGTCGTTCGTGCCGTTCGCGTGGTACCGCATCGCGCTGGGCGCCGTCGTCGCCTCGTCGCTGCTGTGGCGGGCCCAGGGCCGCTAGCGGCCCGCTCCGGCGACAAGAACCGGTAACAACAAGGACACCCGTGGGCATCTCCGCATACCTGGCACAGCACATCACCGCCTTCATCGACGCCACCGGCTACATCAGCGTCTACGCGTTGATGGTGCTCGAGAGCATGGTGTTCCCGATCCCCAGCGAGGCGGTCATGCCGTTCGCGGGGTTCCTGGTCGTCACCGGCAAGTTCTCGCTGGCGGGCGTCATCATCGCCAGCACGCTCGGCAGCATCACCGGTTCGCTGCTGTCGTACTGGATGGGCGCCAAGGGCGGCGAGCCGTTCTTCCGCCGCTTCGGCAAGTGGTTCCTGCTCGACATGCACGAGCTCGAGGTCACGCAGCGCTTCTTCGCGAAGCGCGGGCAGGCCGCCATCCTCGTCAGCCGCTTCATCCCGGTGGTGCGGCACCTGATCTCGATCCCCGCCGGCGTGGGCCGCATGCCGCTGGCGCCGTTCTGCATCTACACCGTGATCGGCGCCGGCCTGTGGAACACCATCCTGGCGGTGGCGGGCATCAAGCTGAAGCAGAACTGGGACGAGCTGATGCACTACAGCCACGCCATCGACATCGGCGTGCTGGTGGCGCTGGTCGCCCTGGTGGCGCTGTACGTCTACAAGCACCGCGCAAAGTTGCGGTCCTGGGGGCGCTGAAGGAGCGCGATGAACCAGAAGCTGCTTGCCCATGTCAGATTGTGGACTATTTTGGTCGCGGCTGCCGCTGCGGGCATCTGCTTTTTTGCGGTTTCGGCAGCTTTTGCGCTCGGCGTCTTCCTGACCGCGGTGTGGGCCGTGGTCGGGCTGTTCGTCCTCGAGCGCCTGCTGCGCGCGGCTGTCGTCGCGCCCGGCGCCCCGCGCAACACGCCGCTCGTCATTCTGTGGATGGCGGCCAAATTCGCGGTTTACGGGATCGCGGTATGGGTGCTATTTTCCCGTCCGCTTCCAGTGCTGAGCCACGCCGTGGGCTTCACCTTAATGATGGTCATCATGGTGGTTCTCGGGGCGCAGGCCCGCTCCGCTGAGATCCGACTGTCCACTCGACGGGAAGACGATGCAACGCATGAGAGTTGATCGTACCGCCCCGCTGGCCCTGCTGCTCGGGGCTGCGCTGCTGATCGCGGGTGTCTGCCTGGCGGAAGAGCCCGCCCACGGGTCGTCGCACGAGGCCACGACCACCGCTGCGCCCACCGAACACGTTGCCACGCAGGAACCTGCGGGCACGGGCGAGCCCGTCGCGGCGACGCACGGCGAGCCCGCGGCGACCCACGAAACCACCGCGACCCATGAGGCCACCCCGGCTCACGGCGAGACCGCCGATGCCCATGGCGCGGCCGGTGCCCACGGCGAAGCCGCCGGCGCCCACGGCGCCGCCGCCGCCCACGGTGGCGGCCACGGCGGCGGCATGCCGCACATCCCTAGCGCGCTGACCTTCATCGAGGCCAAGCTGCCCGCCGAACAGGCCGAGGCGCTGAACAAACTGAAGGACCCGATCTTCTCGCTGGTGGTGGCGCTCATCCTGGCCGTGTTCTTCGTGTCGCTGGCCGGCAAGCTCGACGCGCGCAAGCCCGGCCGCACGCAGATGGCCGTCGAGCTCATCTTCGGCGGGCTCTACGGCCTGTTCACGACCATCATCGGGCCCAGCGCGCGGCGCTACACGCCGTTCCTCGGCTCGCTGTTCGTGTTCATCTTCTGCAACAACCTGTTCGGCATGGTGCCGCTGGGGCACTCGTCGACCAGCAGCTTCGCCAACACCACCTTCGCGCTCGGCATGCTCACGTTCCTGTACGTGCAGGGCATCGCGCTGAAGGAGAACGGCATCGGCGGCTACCTGTTCCACATGGCCGGCTCGCCGAAGACGGGGATGGAGTGGGGCTTCTCGCTGCTGCTCTTCCCGCTGCACGTGCTGGGCGAGCTCATCAAGCCCATCTCGCTGTCGCTGCGACTGTTCGGCAACATCTTCGGCGAAGACACGCTCATGGCCACGATGGTGCTGCTGGGCGCCGGGATCATGTTCAAGATCACCGGCGGCATGGCTCTTGTGCCCGGCATCCCGCTGCAGCTGCCCTTCTACTTCCTGGGCCTGCTGTCGTGCACCATCCAGGCGCTCGTCTTCACGTTGCTGGCGACGGTGTACATCGCACTCTGGCTGCCTCACGGCCACCATGCCGAAGAGGGCCACAGCCACGGGCACTAATCAGCCCGGGGCTTCACAGGGACTTTCGGGCCAACGGCCCGGACGGTCGGGCCGACGGCGGCCCGGATTCACGGCGGGGCGACCCGCGCAAAGCAGACAACGCGCGCACGCGTTAAGGAGGACCCAATGGACGGCAGCACTCTCGGTCTGGCTATTCCCCTCGGTCTGGGCATGGCGGCGATCGGTTCGGGCATCGGCCTCGGCAAGGCCATCGAGGGCGGCATGAACGCGATGGGCCGGCAGCCGGAAGCCATCGGCCAGATCCAGACGGCCATGATCATCGGTTGCGCCTTCATCGAGGCTCTGACGATCTACGCCCTGATCGTCAGCATCCTGCTGATGGGCAAGATCTGACGAGCGTGTCGGTTTCCTGCGTGCGCTGCAGTGATCGCGGGGGGCGGTTCGCCCGCCCCTCGCAACCGCAGGCGCGGGGGCCAGTGACTGGAAGGGATCCGGCATGGATTTCGTGACACCAAACATCACCAACCTGCTGACCACGGCGGTGGGCTTCCTCATCTTCGTATGGGTGCTGGCCAAGTTCGCCTGGGGTCCGATCCTCAACCTCCTGGACGCACGGCGCCAGAAGATCGAGGGCGACTACGCGGCCGCCGAGAAGAACCTCGTCGACGCGGAGCAGCTGAAGGGTGATTTCGAGGCCAAGCTCGCGGACATCAAGTCCATCGAGCGCGAGCGCGTGCAGGAAGCCGTCAAGCGGGGCGAAGGCATCGCCGACGGCATCGTGCACAAGGCGCGCGCCGAGGCCGAGGCGACCGTCGTCAAGGCGGAGCAGGACATCGAGATGGAGGCCCACAAGGCCCAGCTCGAACTGCGCGACTCGGTCGTGGCGATGGCGATCGGCGCGGCGGAGAAGGTCATCGGGCAGAAGCTCGACGATCCCCTGCACCGCAAGCTGATCACCGACTACATCGACGAGCTGGACAAGACCGGGAGCGGAGCCTGATGCGTGACCGCAAGGTAGCCACACGCTACGCCGAGGCCCTGCTGCGGACGGCCAAGCCGGCCGGCGTGCTGCAGGCCTGCGCGGAATCGTACGAGGGCGTGCTGGCCGTCATGGCCGGGCATCGCGACCTGGTCATCTTCCTGGACAGCCCGCAGGTGCGCGAGCAGGAGAAGAAGAGCCTCCTGAAGAACGTGTTCGGGCCGCGGCTCGAGCCCGTGCTGCTGGACTTCTTCAACCTGCTGATCGACCGCAACCGGATCGAGGCGCTGCGGGACATCGGCGAGGTCTTCGCCGAGCTGGTCGAGGCCGACCAGAACGTCGTGCGGGCGCGCGTGGTCACGGCCATCGCGCTGCCGGCCGACCTGGAGACGAAACTGCGCGACAAGCTCGCGCAGGTGACGGGCAAGACCGTCATCCTGGACAAGAAGGTCGATCCGGCGGTGCTCGGCGGGGTGTGTGTCACCCTGGGCGACCGCATCATCGACGGCACGGTGCGCACGAACCTGGACCGGCTGCGCCGCAAGCTCGGCTCCGCCCAGGTCCGCCTGTAGGCAAGCGCAATCGGGTTGACGGTTCCCCTGGCGGGATTCAACGAGGAGACCGGAAGTGAAACTGAGGCCTGAAGAGATCAGCTCGGTCCTGGCGCAGGAGCTGAAGAGCTACGATCGCAATCTCGGCGTCGAGAGCGTCGGCACGATCCTGCAGGTGGGCGATGGTATCGCCCGCGTGTACGGTCTGCAGGACGTCATGGCCGGCGAGATGGTCGAGTTCCCCGGGGACATCTTCGGCATCGTGCTGAACCTCGAGGAGGATTCCGTCGGTGTCGCCATCATGGGCCCGGACACGAAGATCAAGGAAGGCGACCAGGTCAAGCGCACCGGCACCATCGCCTCCGTTCCCGTCGGCGACGGCGTCATCGGCCGCGTGCTCAACGCCGTCGGCCAGCCGCTCGACGGTGAAGGCCCGGTTCCCTCGACCCAGACGCGCAACATCGAGCTGAAGGCGCCCGGCGTGACGGCGCGCCAGCCGGTGAAGCAGCCCCTGGCGACCGGCCTGAAGGCCGTCGACTCGATGATCCCGATCGGCCGCGGCCAGCGCGAGCTGATCATCGGCGACCGCGGCACCGGCAA
>CAINDZ010000033.1 GCA_903847545.1 uncultured bacterium
CGGTGATCGTCGTGAAGTCGTTGCCGCCAAGGATGAGCTCCACCGGCTTGGTGGGGTCGTCCTTCGTGTTGTCCCAGGCGTCGTGCACCTGCGATGTACTCATTCAGGCTCCCGTTCGGCTTATCCGTTGGACCATTGGCCGGTGGTCCATTGCCCGTCGGTCCCGCGACCGACTGCCGGCCGCCCTGTCCATGTCGCTGTCGTCGGCGGCCGTGCCGCCCCCGGCGCCCTGGGCGCCCTAGCCGTGCGCCTTCTCCGCGTGGCCGCCGTCATGGCCGGCCGGCGTCCCGTGTTCGGCCGGCGCCCTATGTCCCGCCGGCGCCCCGTGCCCGCCCTCCGCGGCATGGCCCGCGATCTCCGGGTTCGGGTTGCGCAGGCGCGCCAGGTAGAACGTGCGCGGCTTGATGTTCAGGTATCCCAGCAGGTCGTAGGAGCGGCTCAGCTCCCGCAGCTTGCTGACGCGGCTTTCCTTGTCGTTCAGGTCGCCGAACACGATCGCGTCGGTCGGGCAGGTCTGCGCGCACGCCGGCGTGATGTCGCCGTCGCGGATCGACCGGTCCTCGACGCGCGCCTTGATGCGCGCCGTCTCGATGCGCTGCACGCAGTAGGTGCACTTCTCCATGACGCCGCGCGCGCGCACCGTCACGTCGGGGTTCAGCACCAGCCGCTGTGTCTGCGTCAGGTCCTCGAAGTTGTTGTACCAGTTGAACCGCCGCACCTTGTAGGGGCAGTTGTTCGAGCAGTAGCGCGTGCCCACGCAGCGGTTGTACACCATCGCGTTGAGGCCCTCGCGCGTGTGCGTGGTGGCGGCCACCGGGCACACCTGCTCGCACGGCGCCATCTCGCACTGCACGCAGGCGACCGGCTGCTGCGCCACCTTCGGGTCCTCGGGGTCGCCCAGGAAGTAGCGGTCCAGGCGGATCCACGCCATCTCGCGGCCGCGGCTGACCTGGTCCTTGCCGACGACCGGGATGTTGTTCTCGGACTGGCAGCCGATCACGCAGGCGTTGCAGCCCGTGCACGTGTTCAGGTCGACAGCCATGCCCCACTTGTGGCCCGTGTACTCCCACTCCTTCCAGAGCGAGATCAGCGGCGGGCTGTGGATGCCCAGGTGGTCGACGAAGTGCGGCTCATTCGTGTACTGCTCGAACGTGCCCTCGCGCGCCAGGCCCGGCACGCGCTTCTGGATCTCGGCCGCGCCCACCTTGTCGATGGCGAAGTGGTCCTGCGTGCAGGCCAGCTTGTACTGGCGGCCCGTCTTGCGCAGCTTCAGGCCGTCGCCGCGGTGCAGGGCATCCCACGTGCGCAGCCTGTAGGCGTTGAAGCCGGCGCCCTTGCCCACCGTGCCGGCGTCGTCGCGCCCGTAGCCCAGGGTCAGCGTCACCGAGTGGCGCGCCTGTCCCGGCAGCACGTACACCGCCGCGTCCAGCGAGCGGCCGCGGTACTGCATCTCGACGAGGTCGCCGTGGCCGATGCCCAGCTCCTTCGCGGTGGCCGGGCTGACGACGGCGGCGTTGTCCCACGTCAGCTTGGTCATGAAGTCGGGCATTTCCTGCAGCCACGCGTTGTCCGCGAAGCGGCCGTCGTACACCGACTGGTCCTGCAGGAACGTCAGCTCGAGGTTGTCGCGGCCCAGCGGCGCGGTCTCGGGCGGCGCCGCCAGCGCGCCGCCCGCCAGGGGCAGCGCCACGCCCGCCTGCGCGCTGCCGGCCAGCGAGCCGTCGTGCAGGAACGCGCGCCAGCGCTTCTCGAAGTCCGGATCGGCGTCGACCGCCGGCGCCGGGCCCTGCCCGCCGCCCAGCTGGAAGAACGTGTCGCGCGCCACCTGGAAGCCCGTGCGCGGCGCGGCGCCGTCGACGAGCAGCGACAGCAGCTCGGTCGCGCCCCGGCTGTCGTACAGCGGGTTGATCAGCGGCTGCACCGCCAGCAGCGAGCCGTCCCAGCCCGAGGCCAGGTCCCAGTTCTCCAGGTAGTGGTTCGCCGGCAGGTGCCACGTGCTGGCCTGGCCCGTCGCGTCGTCGTGCAGGCCCAGGTGGATGCGCTCGCCCGCGCGGCTGAAGGCCGCGCCGAAGCCCAGGTCCGACGGCGCGTCGTAGACGGGGTTGCCGCCCAGGATCACGAGCGTCGAGACGCCGCCGCCGTTCAGGGCGTCGACCAGGTCGTCGATCAGTCCGAAGGCCGGCAGGTCGAACGGCACGTAGCTTAGCGTGCGGCCCGTGTTGTCCAGCGCCGCGTTCAGGATGTGCACCAGCGCGTGCACGTCGGAGTCCTGCCGCACGCCGGCCAGCAACAGACCCGTGCCGCGGTGCGCCACCAGGTCGCGCGCGATGGGGCCGATATCCGGCCCGCCCGCCGCATGGCCGCGCCACGCGCCCAACTGCGCCGCGCCCACGCCGCAGCCCGCGGGCAGCTGCAGCCCGCAGCCGAGCACCAGCTCGGCCGCCAGCGCCCACACCGCCGGGCCGATGTCCCGCGCCGCGGTCGGGTAGCGATGGTCTGCCATGCCGCCGGTGATGCTGAACGCGTTCTCGAAGCTGTAGAGCCGGTTCATCCGGCCGGACTCGGCGCGCCGGCCCGCCGCGAACGCCTTGGCGCTGCGCACGGCCGTCGGGTGGTCCTGCAGGAAATTGCTGTCGAAGTCGACGATGACCTCGGCCGCCGACAGGTCCAGCTGCGTGCGGGCCGCGGTGCCGAAGGCCGTCTTCAGGCCGCGCATCTCGTTCAGCCGGCACACGGGCTCGTGCATGAAGATGCGCGCGCCGCGCGCCGCCGCCTGCTTCAGCAGCATGCCGACCGCGGGCGACGTGGTGGCGCCCGTCAGGATCGCCGTGCCGGCCAGGCCGGCCGCGAACCGCGGCTGCGCCCAGGCCGCGAAGGCGGCCCAGTCGGTGTCGTTGGTGAACAGCCCGCCGCGACGCAGCACCTTCTGGCTGCGGCCGCTGTCGTACAGGTCCAGCACGCTGGCCTGCGCGAACACGCTGGTCGCCCCCGCGCTCAGCGGATGGTCGGGGTTGCCGTCGATCTTGATCGGCCGGCCGTCATAGCTCGTCGCCACGACGGGCAGCGCGGCGGCGCCCATTTCCATCGTGGTGGCGAAACGGATCGGCGTGCCGGGCTCGATGCCGGGCGTGTTCGCGGCGTAGGGCACGATCTTCTCGACCGGCCAGCGGCAGCCCGTCAGCGACGTCATCGCGATCGACGCGGACATGATCTGCAGGAACCGGCGCCGCGACATGCCGTCGGGCGCGTCGATGCCGCCGGGGAACTCGTGTTCCATCAGGTGGCGGTACTCGTCGGTGTCGGCCAGTTCCTGCAGGCTGCGCCAGTAGGGAGAGCCGCTGCCGGGTTCCAGGCTGTAAGCGGACATGTGGTTCCTTTCCTACCGGTGACAGGTGGCGCAATCGGTGGACGGCGCAATCTTCCGCTCGGCGCGAAGCTTCGCGCCCAGCGCCGCCGCATCGCCCTCCGGCGCCCACTCCATGGCCGTCACGAACTCGCGCGGCCGCAGGTTGGGTTCCGGGTTGCGGTGGCAACCGAGGCACCATGCCATCGTCAACGGCGCCACCTGCTCGACGACCTCCATGCGGTCGACGCGGCCGTGGCAGCTCACACAACCCACGCCCGACTGCACATGGCCGGCGTGGTTGAAATACACGAAGTCGGGAAGGTCGTGCACGCGCACCCAGTGGATGGGCTGCCCGGTCTCGGCGCTCTGCCGGACCAGCGCCAGCTTGGGGCTGGTGGTGCGGATCGTCTTGTGGCAGTTCATGCACGTCGCCGTGGGGGGCACGTTCGCGCGCGCCGACCTCTCGACCGTCACGTGGCAGTAGCGGCAGTCGATGCCCAACTCGCCCGCATGCAGCGAGTGGCTGTACGGCACCGGCTGCTCGGGCGCGTAGCCGATCGCCGAGTTCTTCGGGGCGAACACGCCGGCCACCAGCACCACCGCGTAGACCACGCCGCCGAGGGCGGCCAGGGCGACCGCCTCGCGCAGCCAGTTGGTCCACTTGGGAAAGACGAACCTGTCGTGGTGTTCGGGGCCGGTGCCGGGGCCCTGCCCCGGGTCGTGAGCGTGGTTGTCCGGAGCCAAACGACTCTCCCCCCTGCATCCGCTAGAAAGCCACACGGCAGCCCGGGCCGATCCTGCCCGCAGGGCCGTGTCGGTCAGCGTGGTACGGGCTCGCAGCGGCCGATACTAGTGGCCGCGCCCCCGACCTGACAACGTAAAAGCAGCCCAGGGCCATCCGGGCCGCGACGGATAATCCGGCGCGCCGCCATGGTTTCCGTCCCGGCCGCCCCTCAGGCGATGGGGTCGGCGAAGCTGGCCCCGCACCCGCACGAACGTCCGGCGTTCGGGTTCTCGAACCGGTACCCGCCGCCCACCATCGCGTCGATGTAGTCGACCTGCAGGCCGTCGAGCCGCGGCAGGTCGCCGGCGGCGCAGGTGACGACCAGGCCATCCTGTGTGAAGACGGGCTCACCGTCACCGGGGCCGGCCACGTCCTCGAGCACGTACTTCAGCCCCGCGCATCCGCCCGGCACGAGCGAAATGCGGACGGCATGGCCGCCCGCCGCCAGCGGCGCGGGATGCTCCCTTTGCCACTGTTCGACGGCTTCGGGGGTGAAAGAAATCATCGTGCGGACCCCGCCCTGCCAGCCCCTCGCCTGATGAAACCGCAATTCAAGACCAAAACTATCCGATCATGGCTGCGGATGCAACCGCGAACCGCCGCCGGGGTGGCCATCCCCCCGGATCGGCCTAACATGGCGGCAGGACACCCTTTTGGCCCGCCCCCGCCCCAGGAGCCCGCGATGGAGCCCATGCCAACGCCCAATCCGCGCCCGACTGACGTTATCCGACTTGATGGCAACAGGTTGCAGACACAGGGCTCGGTCTACCTGCGCCAGCACGCCCACAATCCGGTCGATTGGCACCCCTGGGACGACGAGGCCCTGGCCCTGGCCGCGCGCCTGGACCGCCCCATCTTCCTGTCGATCGGCTACAGCAGCTGCCACTGGTGCCACGTGATGGAAAAGGAGGCGTTCGACGACGACGGCATCGCCGCCTTCCTGAACGAGCACTTCGTCAGCATCAAGGTCGACCGCGAGGAGCGCCCCGACCTGGACGGTCTGTACATGGATGCCGTGCAATCACTTACGGGACGCGGCGGCTGGCCCATGTCGGCCTTCCTGACCCCCGAGGGGCAGCCCTTCCACGGAGGCACCTACTACCCGCCGGCGGCCTTCGCGCAGCTGATCGAGCAGGTGGCCCGGGTGTGGCGCGAGCACCCCGGCGGCCTGCGGGCCCAGGCCGGACAGGTGGCCGCGCACATCGCCGCGGTGCCCGACTGGGCCGTCGCCCCGGCCCCCACGCTGGACGCTGCACCCCTGCTGGCGGCGGCCGCGCGCGCGGCCGAGATCCACGACCCGGAGCACGGCGGCTTCGCCCAGCACCAGAAGTTCCCCGTGCCGGTGAAGTGGCGCTTCCTGCTGCACCAGTGGCAACGCACCGGCGACGGCCACCTGCGCGACATGATCGAGGGCACGCTGGCCGCGTTCGCCGGCGGCGGGCTGCGCGACCAGCTGGGCGGCGGCTTCCACCGCTACACGGTGGACCCGGCGTGGACCGTGCCCCACTTCGAGAAGATGCTCTACGACAACGCGCAGCTGGCGCTGCTCTTCCTGGAGGCGGGCGCGGCGCTGGAGCGGCCCGACCTGACGGCCGTGGCGCGCGAGACACTGGACTTCCTGCTGCGCGAGATGCGCACGCCCGGCGGCGGGCTGTGCGCCAGCTTCGACGCCGACAGCGGCGGCCACGAGGGCTCGTACTACGTGTGGACGCCGGCGCAACTCGCCGAGGTGGCCGGCGCCGTCGACGGCCCGCGCCTGGCCGCCTACCTGGGCGTGACGGCGGCCGGCAACTTCGAGGGCACCGGCGCCAGCGTGCTGACGCGGCGGTCGTTCGGCCGCGGCGAAGGCGGCGCCGACGGCGACCCGGAGGGCGCCGCCCTGCTCGCGCGCCATCGCAACGCCCTGCTGGCGGCGCGGGCCCGGCGCACGCCGCCCGGCCTGGACCCCAAGGTGGTCACCGCCTGGAACGGGCTGGCCATCGCGGCGCTGGCCCGCGGCGCGGTCGCCTGCGACGAGCCGGCATTCGCCGCGGCGGCTTCCGAAGCGGCCGAGTTCCTGCTGGCGCACCACATGCGCGCGTCGGGCCTGCCGTGGCGCGCCGGCTCGGACGGCCGCCTGGCCGGCGACGGCATCATCGACGATGTGGCCTGCCTGGCCGACGGCCTGCTCGAGCTGTTCCTGGCAACCGGTGATGCGCGCTGGCTGGCGTCCGCACGCGAGCTGGCCGACGTCGCGCGCCGTCGCTTCGCGCACCCGGACGGCGGCTTCTTCCAGGCCGCGAACGTGCACGCGACGCCGCTCGGCCGCGGCCTCGAGCTCTTCGACAACGTCACCCCCTCGGGCTCGGCCGTGATGCTGCAGGTGCTGCTGAAGCTGTCGGCGCTGACGGGCGAGACGGCCTATTCCGACGAGGCGTCGGCCGCGCTGCAGGCGCGCGCCGGCCTGCTCGAGCGCGGCGGCATCGACGTCGCGGGGTGGCTCGACGCCGCCGCACTGGCGATCGCGCCGCCGCACGTCGTGGTGGTGGCCGGGTCCGCGGACGACCCCCGCGCGCGCGACCTGCTGGCCGAGGCGCGTCGTGGCCAGCGCTGGGACGTGCTGGCCGTGGCCCTGCCGGCCGCCGGCGCCGGTGCGCCCTTGGCCGAGACGGCACCTGCGCTGGCGGACAAGGTCGCTCCCGGCGGCCAGCCGGCGGCCTTCGCCTGCCGCGGGCGGATCTGCGCCGCCCCGGTCGACACCGCCGCGGCGCTGCGGCGTGCGCTGGACGGATGACCGGGGGCTCCGCACCGCGCTCGCGCCGGCGGCACAGACGTTGCTTGCCCACCACCCGGGGCCGGCGGTAGAATCCCGCCCGATTTGCTCGTGGCATTGATGATGTATCCGGGCCCCCCGGCCGGAGGTTCAGTTCGCGTGGCCGTCGACCAGCCGACACCCGATATCCCCTCGCAGGGCCCCGTCGTGGCGAGCCCCGGGGAAGCCGTCACCCTCGGCACGCTGAAGTCCATCCACGACGCCTTCTGGGCGTGGGATCTGGAGACCAACGAGGTCTACTACTCGCCCGGCTGGAAGCGCATGCTCGGTTACGGCGAGGACGACCTGACGAGCACGCTCGACACCTGGAACATCCTCTGCCACCCGGACGACCGCAGGCACGCCATGGCGGCCGTCACCGACTACCTGGAAGGGCGCACCGAGCGCCTGGACGTCGAGTTCCGCATGCTGCACGCCAACGGGGAGTGGCGGCACATCCTCTCGCGCGCGCTGCTGGTCCGCGACGCCGACGGCCAGGAGGCGCGCCCGCGCCGGCTGATCGGCACCCACTACGACCTGAGCGCCCACGCGGCCGTCGAGCAGCACCTGAACCACTCGCTCTCGCTGCTGCAGGCCACGCTCGACGCGACCGCCGACGGCCTGCTGGTCGTCGACCGCGAAGGCCGGATCATGGTCCACAACGAGCGCTTCCGCGAGTTGTGGCGCATTCCCGCCGAGGTGCTGAAGGCGGGCAGCGACCGCCAGGCCCTCGCCTACGTCCTGGACCAACTGGCCACGCCCGAGGATTTCGTCAGCCAGGTCGCCGCGCTGTACGACGCGCCCGAGGCGACCAGCATCGACATGCTCCACTTCAAGGACGGGCGCGTCTTCGAGCGCTACTCGCGCCCGCAGCGCATCGGGTCCGAGGTGGTCGGCCGCGTCTGGAGCTTCCGCGACGTCACCGAGCGCGAGCAGGCCCAGCACGCCCTGGCCGACGAGGTGCGCCGCCGCCGGACCCTGTTCGACGCCGCGCTCGACGGCATCGTCGTCGTCGACCTGCAGGGCGGGGTCGTCGACGCCAACGAGCGCTACGCACGGATGTTGGGCTACAGCGTGGCCGAGCTCACGCGCATGCACATCTGGGACTTCGACAGCCAGATTCCAGCCGACGAGATCAAGCGCATCCTGCCTTCGCTCATCGAGGGCGGCAAGCTGGTCCGCACGCGCCATCGGCGCCGCGACGGCACCAGCTTCGAGGTCGAGGTCTCGCCCAGCCTGCTGACCTGGGACGGCGAGCCGCTGCTGCTGAGCATGGTGCGCGACATCACCGAGCGACTGCGGGCCGAGCGCGACCGCGAGCAGCTTCGCGTGCAACTGCTGCAGTCCCAGAAGATGGAAGCGGTCGGCCAGCTGACCGGCGGCATCGCGCACGAGTTCAACAACATGCTCGGCGTCATCCTCGGCTACGCGTCGCTGGCCGGCGAGATCGCCGAGGCGCGCCACGACCGCGCGCTCATCGACTACCTCGGCTCCATCCGGAGGGCGACGGAGAACGCGCGCGACCTGACCGCCAAGCTGCTGGCCTTCAGCCGGCACCAGCCGACGGGCCGCAACCAGTCGCACGACCCGGCCACGCTGGTCGAGGGCGCGCTGCGCCTGCTGCGCCCGACGCTCCCGGCCAGCCTGCGCATCTCCACGAACCTGCCGCCGGGACTTCCCGGGGTGGGCATCGACATCGTCGAGTTCCAGCAGGTGGCGGCCAACCTGCTGCTGAACGCCAGCCACGCCACGGAGCAGGTGGGACGCGTCGAGATCTCGCTTCACGAGCACGCCGGCGGCGCCACCTGCGCCGGCTGCGGGCTGCCGTTCACGGGGCCGTTCGTCGGCCTGCGGGTGGCCGACGACGGCGCCGGCATGCCGCCCGAGGTGCTGGCGCACATCTTCGAGCCGTTCTTCACCACGAAGGACGTCGGCAAGGGGACGGGACTGGGCCTGTCCGTGGTGCACGGCATCATCCACACGGCCGGCGGGCACATCCTGGTCGACTCGCGCCCCGGGGGCGGCACGCGCTTCACGGTGCTGCTGCCGGCGACGGGCGCCATCGCCGCCGCCGAGACCGCGCCGGCCCCGACGCAGCCCACGCCGGCCACCGGCACGCGCATCGTCATGGTGGTCGACGACCAGCCCGAGGTTGCAGAACTGCTGGGCGAGATGCTGGCGAGCCTCGGCCACCGGTCGCGCGTCTTCCTCGAGGCCGACAAGGCCCTGGCCGCGTTCCGCGCGACGCCCGAGGCGTTCGACGCGGTGATCTCGGACCAGACCATGCCCGGCCTGTCGGGGCGCGACCTGCTGCTGGCGATGCGGCAGGTCAGGCCCGACCTGCCGGTGGTGATCTGGACGGGATACAGCGACAGCCTGAGCGAGTCGTCGGCGCTGGCGCTGGGCTTCAGCGCCTTCATGCGCAAGCCCATCGCCCTGGAGGACCTGTCGGAAACGTTGCGGAAGATCTTCTGACGCGCGGCGGCACGCAGCGGCTGCGCGCGGGCGCCGCCCCCGCGGCCTACTCCTCCTCGACCTCGTCCACCTCGACCGTGCAGTACAGGCCGTGGCCGGGCCGCACCGCCTCGAGCATCTCGAGCACCTTCGCCGACATCGTGCGCCCGAACTGGGCCTCGAGCTCGTCGTCGTCGAAGACGCGCCAGCACAGGTCGCCCACGCCCTCGGTGCCGCAGTAGGCGTGCAGCTCCAGGTACAGCGACGAGCCCATGTCCGGGTCGGTGTACGAGTCGACCATGATCTCGATGGCGATGGCGTCCTCGGGCAGGTTGCCGCCCCGCCGGCGCACCTCGTCCTCCCAGAACTTCGTGACCGCGTCGACCAGGGCCAGGCGGAAGCCGCCGTCGGCCGTCGCCGGCCACACCTCGTTCATGTGGCGGGGGTCGTCGTGGGTCAGGTCGATGGCGATGTCCGCCCGCAGGCTGAACGGGCAGTTGTCGCGAAGGTCCTCGAAGTCCCTGTACATGGCGTGTCCTTGGCCGGGGGAAGGAAGGCGGTATCCGGGGCCATGCTACCGCCCGCCGGGGTCGCGCGCAAGGCGCCCGTCCCGAGTGCAGTGGCCGTCCGGCCGGATTTCGGTTAGAGTCACTCCCATATCGGGCCAGGCACGGACACACCCCAGCCACCCCGGAGGACGCCATGCACACGGTCAGGGAACTGCTCGCCGCCAAGAGCCATCGCTCAGTGGTCTACGTGGGGCCGGACGACACGGTCTTCGAGGCGGTGACGCGCATGGTCAAGGCCAACGTGGGCGCCATCCTGGTGATGGACGAGGGCCGCGTCCGCGGCATCATGACCGAGCGCGACTACCTGCGCTTCGTCACCGAGCTGGGCCGCACCGCGCGCGACACGCCCGTGCTGGACCTGATGACCCGCAAGGTCCTCTACGTGACCCCCGACACCAGCATCCAGGAAGTGATGGCGCTGATGACCGAGGCGCGCATCCGCCACGTCCCGGTCATGGACGGCGAGACGCTGCTGGGCCTGGTCTCGATCGGCGACTGCGTCAAGCAGATCAGCCGGGACCAGGAAGTTAAGCTGCGCACGCTCGAGGCCTACATCAGCGACGGCTACCCGGGGCCCTCCCAGGCCTGACGGTCGTGTCTTGACGAAACCTGCGGGGCCCCGGCGATTGTCCGCCGGGGCCCCGTCGCTTAGATTGTCCGCACGCCGCCCGCCGCCGGCCCCGCGCCGCCGGGCACGCCCCCAACCTCCCGCGGAGGGACTGCCGCCATGGCCCAGAATGTCATCGAGAAGATCGTGCAGGCGCACGCCGTCGGCCTGAAGCCCGGCCACGAGGTCCGCGCCGGCGACTACGTCACCATCGCCCCCGACCACGTGATGACGCACGACAACACCTCGGCGGTGCTGGGCAAGTTCAAGGGCCTGGGCATCACGCGCATCCACGACGCGCGGCAGCCCGTCTTCACGCTCGACCACAACATCCAGGACCTGGGCGACGACAACCAGGCGAAGTACCGCAAGATCGCCGCCTTCGCGGCCGAGCACGGCATCGACGCGTACCCCGCCGGCCGCGGCATCGGCCACCAGGTGATGATCGAGGAGGGCTACGCCAAGCCCGGCTCGCTGTGCGTGGCCAGCGACAGCCACAGCAACACCTACGGCGGCGTGGGCGCCCTCGGCACGCCGGTCGTGCGCACGGACGCCGCGGCGCTGTGGGCCACCGGCACCGTGTGGTGGCAGGTGCCGCCCGCGGTGAAGGTGACGCTGCTCGGGAAGCTGCGGCCGGGCGTGACGGGCAAGGACGTCATCATCACC
The DNA here is from genome assembly GCA_903847545.1 of uncultured bacterium. GTDB lineage: Bacteria > Krumholzibacteriota > Krumholzibacteriia > LZORAL124-64-63 > LZORAL124-64-63 > CAINDZ01. The sequence continues at coordinate 11,218 of CAINDZ010000033.1, forward strand.
CTGTGCGGCCTCTACAACCAGGGCGAGGTGCTCAACGCCGTGCTCGAGTTCGCGGGCCCCGGCGTGGCCACGCTGTCGATCGAGGAGCGCCTGACCATCGCCAACATGACCACCGAGTGGGGCGCCCTCGTCGGCTGGTTCCCGGTCGACGACGTGACCGTGGCCTACATGGAGGGTCGCCGCGCCCACCTGCAGGCGCGCGGCGTCACGGGCCGCATCACAGCCGAAGACCTGGCCGCCTGGCGCTCGCAGCCGCCGTGCTCGGATCCCGACGCCGCGTACGCGGGCGAGATCACGCTGGACCTGTCGC
>CAINDZ010000034.1 GCA_903847545.1 uncultured bacterium
AGCAGGCGGCAATACGCATCGATGAGCGGGAAGCGCTTGTAGGCGAAGTCGGTCAGCAGCTTCTCCTGCTCGCCGGCCAGCGCCACGAGCGCCGCCTTCTGCCTCTCGTCCAGGATCGCCAGCACGTTGTTGGCGATGCGCGGCACGAAGGACGTGTTGTGGCCCAGCTGGTTGGTGTCGACGTCGCGCATGTACTGGAAGCCGCAGAAGTCGGCGACCTTGCCGGGCGGCAGGAACGTGTTGCAGCCCATCGCGCCGGTCAGGAAGGCGAGGCCGTCGAAGGCGATCGTGTTCAGCTGGGCGCGGTCGGAGGTGGCCTGCTCGAGCGAGTACTGGCCCTTGCCCGCGGGGGGCGCGCCGCCTGCGCCCGTCGCGGGCGCCTGTGACGCGGGCGCTCCGGCCTTGGGCGCCTTGGCCCCGGGCGCTTTCGCCCCGGCCGCGCCGGCCCGGTCGGGCGGCGGGTCCAGGTCCCGCAGGCGGTCGGGGTCGAACCCCGCGGCGCGCACGGCCTCGTTCAGGGCCGGGCCGCCACGCAGGCCGGCCTCGCGAAAGGCCGCATGGATGGCCTTGGCCTCGGCCGCGGTCAGCTTGGCGGGGTCATGGGTGGCCAGGATGGTCCTCACCTGCTGGACCTGGGCCGCGGTGAGCGGCGTCGCATCCGCCCCGGGCGCGCCGGCAGTCGCCGGTGGCCCGGCCGGTGGCTCGGCGCGCCTGCCCTCCTCGGCGGCCGTGGAGGCGAAGGGTGACAGCATGACGAGGGAAAGGACGAGGGCCGCGCGGAGTCGAGTCATGTGGTTGGTCATGGCGGCACACCTTTCTTCGGTTCAGCGTGGCTCACGCGGGGGTTGGTCCCGCCGGGCATGGGAATAGATGGTCGGGGCCGTGTGGGCGAACCGCGTGCGCTGCGCCGGCGTCAGGATGTCCGCCTCCGCCAGCAGCATGACGGCCGACAGCGAGTCGGCGCGCGCGCGCGACGCGCTGGCCAGGCGCACCATCTCCCTGAACTTCGCCTCGTCCAGCACGGGCTCGCCATACGCGTCCGTGATGCGCCGGTTCGCCTCCGTCGTGCGGCGCAACAGGACGGCCATCTCGGGCAGGCGCGTCTTGAGCAGGTCGTGCAGGGCCGTCACCTGCGCCGGGTCCAGGTCCAGGTCGCGCGTCATCAGGTCCAGGTGCTCGCGCAGCGCCTCCTCGGCGTCGCGGGTCTCGCCCGCCAATTCGCGCGGCGGCGGGGGCGGCGGCGTCTCTTCCTGCGCCGTCCGCCCGTTCAGGAAGAAGTAGACGAGCCCGGCGTTCAGGCCGACCGAGAACGCCATCAGGATCAACGGCATGCGTCTCATGATTCCTCCGGGATCGCCGTGGCGAAGATGTCGAGCAGGCTCGCCCCGCCCTCGGTGGCATTCTCGATCACGGGTCCTGCGACCTGGTGGTGGACGCCGCCGCCCCCGACCAGGATGGAGAGCGCCAGCCCGGCCGCGCAGGCCAGTGCCGTCCCGAACGCGAAGGTGAGCCCCAGCGGGCGCCGCTCGCGCTGCAGGCGGGCCTGCACCGCCGGCCAGGCGGGCCGCGGCCGGGCCGGCCCGGGATCGCGGGCCAGCACGGCGTGCACCTCGCCGATCTGCTCGAGTTCCCGCCGGCAGGCGTCGCATGCGGCGCAGTGCCCGGCGACCTGCGCCGCCGTCGCCGCGTCCAGCGCGCCGTCGGCAAAGGCCTGCAGGACGTGACCCTTGGGATGGTGATTCCCGGTCATGACATTCCTCCCCCGTTGACGAGGTCGTCGCGCAGGGCGTTCATCGCGCGGTGCAGCAGCATCTGCACGGACCCCGTCGTTGTCCCCATGGCCTGGGCGATCTCATCGTAGCTCAGGTCGTGATACTGCCTCAGGACGAGGGCCTGGCGCTGGCGGTCCGGCAGCCTTCCGACCGCCGCGCGGACCGCGGCGCACTGTTCGCGATGCTCGATGTCGGCCAGTGCGCCGGGTTGCTCGGCGGGCGGATCGACGGCCGCCAGGTCGAGCGACAACCAGCGGATCACCCGCCGTCTCCGCAGGCGGCTGCGGGCCAGGTTGCCCGCGATCCTCAGGAGCCAGCTCCGGAACTGGCCCGTCGGACGATAGCGCCCTGCCGCCCCGACCATGCGCACGAACGTCTCCTGCGTCAGGTCCTGTGCTTCCTCGCGCGAGCCGAGCATCCGCACCAGGAAGGCGAAGACCACGCCCTCCCAGCGCTCGACGAGGATGCGGAACGCGCCGTCGTCGCCGTCCGCACCCTGCGCCATCAATGCATCGTCGCTTGTCGTCAAGTCACGCTTCCCTTTTGCCACCTGAACGCCCGGACCGGGCGACCCTTTCGCGGGAGTCGTCGCAGGCCTCGACGGGTGAATTCGCGAAAGACCCGCGCTCACCGGGCGTTTGGCTCCACATCAGCCAGCGATGCGTTCGTGGACACCGGGCGGATACTAGGGCAAGCAGGCGCCGACGACCACCGGAAGCGGAAACGTGCACCGGCAATCCTGGTCCAGCCTCGCCCCGCCGGAACAAGGGAAGGAAGGCATCATGAGCAACCATCAGGAACCCAGTCGCGCCTCCAGGGTCGCCAAGGGCCTCGCGGCCCTGCTCCTGCCGGGCCTGTCGGCGGCGCTGCTCCTGGCCGCGGGATGCGGCAAGGACAGCGACGCGGTCACCGACCCGACGCCGGGCCCGGACCCCGTCGACGACGCCAAGTACACGATCGCCCAGACGGTCTCCGACGAGGCCCAGCGCAACACCCTGGCCTTCGACGGCCTGGCGTTCCTGACGGGCAACCTCGGCAGCCAGTCGTTCCTGCCGCCCGGCAAGGTGGCCGACTACTCGGGCTTCCAGTACCTGCGGGACAACGACCCCACCAACCTGGGCCACAACACGTCGTTCGTGACGATCATCGCGTTCAACATGCTGCACATCCTGGACAGCGGGCAGGTCGGGCGCCTGGTCGCCGGCGCGCAGGACCAGGTGACCCGCATCAACGAGTTCGCCTACATGCGCTACCCGCTGCTGGACGGGTTCCGGCGCGAACTGGACGGCGACCTGCCGGCCGGCGCCGCCGGGCTGGACTCGGTGGCGGTGGTCGCCTACACGGCCGACCTGTACCGGCTGGACGGGGAGATCAGCTACAGCCGCGCGCGGTTGATGGGAAGCGTCATCCGCTCGCTCTCGACCGAGCAGAAGGCGCAGCTGGCCGCCCTGAAGGCGCTGAACGGCATCGGCAACTGGGACGCGACGCTGGACGACCCGCTGCGCGACCTGCACCTGGACCACGACGTGAACGTGGCCGTCATGACCTACGCCAGCGAGATGTACGCCTGGTACGCCGGCTCGGTCACCGCGGACGTGTACTTCTGCCCCGAGCGCCAGGCCACCTACTTCGGGTCGTTCTACCTGAAGGACTGGCCGGCGATGGGCAACCCTAACTACACGATCAACGAGCAGTTGACCGCCAGCGCGGGCCAGGACTTCCTCGCGGCGCTGCCGGCGGCGCAGGCGGCGAAGGTGACGGGGCTGGTCGATGCGCAGCGCAGCTCGCTGCTCGAGATCGTCGACCGGCGCGAGGACATCGCCACCCTGCTGCGCGGGTTCATGACCGGCACCGACGTCGACTCCCTGGCCGTGATCGAGCTGTCGGCGCGCTACGGCGAGCTGGACGGCGCCATCGGCTACCTGTGCGCGACCCGCTTCGCGAGCGTGGCCCACGCGCTGGACACGGCCGGCCTGGCGCGCGTGGAGGCGCTGGCCGACGCCCTCGGCTACATCGACCCCGCGGGCGGCTTCCTCTACTCGGCGCCCGTCACCATGCCGACGTTCGCCGACACCGACTTCCTTTTCGGGGCCGGCGGCGGGTCCTCGTTCACGCTGAGCAGCCCTGCGGTGTCCAACGGTGGCGAGTTGCCGGTGGACTATACCTGCGACGGCTCCAGCGCGACCCTGCCGCTGTCGTGGTCGGGCGCCCCGGACGGGACGCAGAGCTACGCCGTGGTGATGCACCACATCGACCCTGAGGGCGTCGTGAAGTGGTACTGGGTGCTGTACGACCTGCCGGCGTCGGTGACGTCGCTGGCCCAGGACGTCACGGGCGTGGGCACGCTGGGCAACAACAGCGTCAACGGGAGCACGGCGTACGCGCCGCCGTGCTCCGCCGGCCCCGGGGCCAAGACCTACATCCTGACCGTGTACGCGCTGTCGGCCGCCCCCGAGTTGTCGGTCGCCCCGGCGGCCGTCGACCGGGCGGCGCTCCTGGCGGCCATGAGTGACCGGACCCTCGCCAGCGCCTCGCTGAGCGTGACCTACACCCGCTGATGTCCCCGGGAGGGAAGACGATGAGAGGATCGGCAGCCACGGGATCCCTGCAGGCCATCGTGGTCCTGATACTTGCGACGGCGCTGGCCGGCGGCGCGCTGGGCCAGGCCGCCAACCAGGTGAAGACGGTCAGCCCCGCCACGGCGACGGCCGGCGCGGCGGGCATCGTCGTCACCTTCACCCTCGACACGGACTTCCCGCCGCCACCGCCGGCCGGCGACGGGCCGCAGTCGGTGACGATCGGGGGCGTCGCCGGCACGGGCATCACGCACACGTCGGCCAACAAGGTGACGGCGACGTTCACCTTCCCCGCGACGACGGCCGCGGGCGCCAAGGACGTCGCGATCACGTTCGCGATTCCCGGCGGGACGCTCCTGTTCTCGCTGGCGGGCGGGTTCACGGTGGCGGGCGGCGGCGACGAGTACACGATGGAGCGCACGCTGGCCGACGGCGCCCAGTTGAACACCATCGCCTTCGACGGCCTGGCTTTCCTGACCGGCAGCCTGGGCGGGCAGGTGTTCCTGCCGCCCGGCAAGGTGGCGGACTACTCGGGCTTCCAGTACCTGCGCGACAACGACCCCACGCAGATGGGCCACAACACGGACTTCGTGACGATCATCGCCGCGAACGTGTTGAACATCCTGGACGAGGAACAGCTGGCCCGCCTGGTGGCCCGGGCCGAGGCGCAGGTGGACCTGATCAACAGTTACGCCTGGGGACGCTACCCGCTCGCCGACGCGTTCCGGCGCCAGCTGGACGGGGACATCCCCGCGGGCAGCGCCGGCCTGGACAAGGGCGCGGTCATGCGGTGTTCCGGCGACCTCTACCGGATCGACGGGGCGATCAGCTTCGATCGCGCGCGGCTGCTCGGCGGCATCGTGCGCTCGTTCACGCCGGCGCAGAAGGCCGCCATGGACAGCCTGGGCACCCTCGGCGGCGTGGGCAACTGGGACGACACGCTGCCCGACCCGTTGCGCGACCTGCGCCTGGACCACGACGTGAACATCGCCGTGATGACCTATGCCAGCGAGATGTACGGCTGGTACGCCGGCACGGTCGTGTCCGACGTCTACTTCTGCCCCGAGCGGCAGGGCACGTACTTCGGGTCGTTCTACCTGAAGGACTGGCCGGCGATGGGCAACCCGAACTACACCATCAACGAGCAACTGACGGCCAGCGCCGGGGAACGCTTCCTGTCCATCCTGGACGCGTCGCAGCGGGCGGTCGTGACGAACCTGCTCGAGGAACAGCGAGCGGCGCTGTACGGCATCGTCGACGCGCGAACGGAGATCGCCGGCCAGCTGCGTCGCTTCCTGGTGGAGGCGTCGGTCGACAGCGCGTCGGTGCTGGACCTCTCGGCCCGGTACGGGGCCCTGGACGGCGTGATCATCCACGCGTACGCGACGCGCTTCTCGCAGGTGGCGGCCACGCTCAGCACGGCGCAGAAGGCGCAGTTGACCGCGCTGGCCGACTCGCTGGGCTACGTACCGGCGGCGGGCGGGTTCCTGTACTCGACGCCGGTGGCGATGCCCGCGATTGCGAACACCGACTTCCTGTTCGCCGCCTCGGCGTCCGGCGTCGGCGACGAGGGGTCGTCGCGGGGCGGGCGGGCGCCGAGCGCGGCGCCCAACCCGTTCAATCCCCGGACCACGGTCTCATTCACCATGCCAGCGGCTGGCCATGCGCGGCTGACGCTGCACGACGTGCGCGGCCGCCTGGTGCGCACGCTGGCGGATGCCGACCTGCCGGCGGGCGAACAGGTGCTGGTGTGGGACGGGCGCGACGACCAGGGACGCGACGCGGCATCCGGCACCTACGTCCTGCGCGTGGAGGCCGGCACGGACATTTCGACAGGCAAGCTGACCCTCGTCCGCTAGGACAGGAGCCGGGGGAGGAGGGAGCGGGGGGAGGCGGGGGCCTCCCCCCTTGCCGTTGTCCATCGACGATCGGTGGGCTACGATGCGCGCCAGGGAGGCGCACGATGTCAGGCTGGTGTCCGCTCGATGAACTGGTGCATTGGGAGCTCGTCCAGGCCCGCGAGGAGGGGAAGGACGTCGCGGACCTCGTCGCGCGGCTCGCGGCCCTCCAGTCGCACGCCGGCACGGAACGGGGCGACCCCGCTCGCGACGAGGCCCTTGCGGCGCTCGCCAGCGAAGCGCTTTCGCGCCCCGTGGCGCCGGACTTCCCCTTCGAGGAGCCGAACGCGCTCGACGCGATCAGGCGCGCCCGGCCCGCGGGACCGCGTGATCTCGAAGTGACGGTCGCGGACGAGGCGATGCTCGACCGCTTCCACGGCGCCTGGCTTGGCCGGTCGATCGGCTGCAGCCTCGGCCTGCCGCTCGAGGTCGACCCGTTCACCGGCGGCCTTCCGGGGGCGCCGGGCTGGCAGTGCGTCCAGCGCTGGTTCGCGGGCGCCGACGCCTGGCCCATCGCCGGCTACACGCCCAGGGAATCGCGCGCCGAGGCGGAGCATGGCCTCGCCGTCCGCCGCGAGCGCGGCGCCTGCCGCGAGGACATCCGGCGCATGGAGCCGGACGACGACATCCGCTACACGGTGCTTGGCCTGCTGCTGCTGGAGCGCCACGGCTTCGCGTTCGACTCCTGGGACGTCGGGAAGATGTGGCACGAGGTCCTGCCCTACGGCGCCGTCTGCACCGCCGAGACACAGGCCTACCTGAACTTCGCGCAGGTCACCAGCCACCTCAACGCGCCGAAGCCCGCGGACTTCCGCGCGAGGCTCGACTGGGTTCGCACGCACCTCAACCCGTACCGCGAGTGGATCGGCGCCCAGATCCGGGTCGATGCCTACGGCTATGCGGCGGCGTTCCGTCCCGAGCGCGCGGCCGCACTTGCCTGGGAGGACGCCTCGTTCAGCCACGTGAAGAACGGGGTCTACGGCGCGATGTTCTGCGCGGCGATGATCGCGGCCGCCTTTGGCGTGGTCGACGGCCGCGCCTGCGTCGAGGCCGGACTGGCGGAAATCCCGGCGCGCTCGCGCCTTGCCGCCGACGTGCGGGCCGCCATCGCGATCGCCGAATCGTCGTCCACGCCGCTGGAACTGGTCGAGCGGATCGAGAAGGCCTTCGGCCACTATTTCTGGGTGCACACGAACAACAACACCGCGCTGGTCGCGGCGGCCATCGTGTTCGCCCGTGACGACTTCGAGGCGGCGGTGACCACGGCCGTGCTGGGCGGCTGGGACACCGACTGCAATGGCGCCACCGTGGGCTCCATCATGGGGGCCATGGTCGGCGCGTCGCGCATCCCGGAGCACTGGAAAGCGCCGCTGGGGGACACGCTCTGCGCCGGCATCCCCGGGTTCGACCCGATCGCGATCAGCGCGTGCGCGGCGCGGTCGCTGGCGTTGTGGAAGAGGCTGGGGCGGGAATGACGAGGCGGAAGTGCGCCGGCGCAACTCTCCCAATGTCGTGAGAGTTGCGCCGGCGCAAGTCGTTCCTCGACGATGTCGGCAGCCCTACTTCACCAACGACATCGCCTTCGTCTCGCAGTACGCCCCCGCCTGCAACCTGTACAGGTACACGCCCGCCGCCACGCCGCGGCCGCGATCATCCGTCCCGTCCCAGGTCACGTCGTGGCGACCCGCCTCCAGCACGGCATCGGCCAGCAACGTCTTCACCAGCCGCCCCGCCAGGTCGTACACGCGCAGCGTGGCCTGGTCGTCGCGCGACAGCGTGAAGGACAGGCGCGTCGCCGGGTTGAACGGGTTGGGCACGGCATCGTACAGGTGGTGGTCCGCGCCGGGTGACGGGACGTCGTCGCCCACGCCCGAGGCCACGTGCGGCACGATGTCCATGTAGTTGAGCATCGTGTAGTAGTCGGCTATGCCGATCTCCATCGTCAGCTTCGCGTCGTGGATGGCGATGGTCGCCGAGCGCACGACGTTGCCGACGGTCGTCTCGTCGTTCAGCAGGGGCACGCCCTCGACCACGATCTTCCCGTGGTCGTAGCTCTTGCCGGGCCAGCCGGCCGACACCGTCACGTCGTAGGTGCCTGCGGGCAGGTCGAACTCGAAGACGCCCGGACGGCCGTAGTCCGAGTAGAGGATGCTGTTCTGCAGCACGTTCGGCCCCGACGGCACCCAGCCGTACGACCAGAAGGCGCTCGGCGAGCTGTACCAGCCGTAGCCGTTGGCCGCGCTGTAGTCGGCGCCGCCGATCTTCAGGTACGTCTTGCCGCCGACCACCAGCGGGTTGGCGGTGGGCTCGCCGGCGGGATTCTGGAAGTTGATGTAGTAGCTGCCGGGCGCGCCCTGGGCGCGGGGGTGCGTAGACGTCGGGTAGATCGCGGGCAGCGACGCGATCTCACCGGCGTTCAGCTGGCCGACCAGGCGCCGCAGGTTGGTCAGGAACTCGGCGTCCTGCGTGTAGCTGGCCACGCCGCCGATCACCTTGTCGACCTGCGTGTCGGCGGCGGTCGCCACGCCGGCGGCGGGGAGCGCGGCGTCGTTCATCACGCGCAGGTACTCGTAGTCCTCGAGGCCGTCGCGCAGCAGCTCCATGCGGATCGACGGCACCGGGCGCTGGTTGTTCGAGCCGTAGGCGATGGGCGTGTTCGTCGGCGACGGCGGGTAGAGCAGGTTCGTATATCCGTTGTTGGCTGTCGGCGCCGGATTCGTCCAGGGGTTGGTCGACCAGTCGATGATGTTGTCGTGCATCAGCCCGCGCAGGCGGTACTTCCAGAAGAACCAGCCCATCAGCCGGCTGTCGATGCCCGGATGGTCCAGCGTGAACGGGTTCGAGTACGGCGCGACCAGGCCCGGCAGGTAGTACAGCCAGGACGTCTCGCCGTGGTTCGCCTCGCGGTCGGCGGCTGCCGCCGGGTCGTAAAGGCCGGCGTACGTCAGCCAGGTGTCGACCTGTCCGTCATTGACATAATTCACGTTGCCGGTGATGGCCGGCTTGGGCTCCTCGGAGACCATCAGGCGCAGGTCGGGCGCGGCGGCCTTGAGGTAGCGCGAGTGCCAGGCGATGGCATCGTAGTCGGCCTGGTCGACCGGCTCGTTGGCCATGAAGTAGTACGACTTGTCCAGGTAGCCCAGGCCGGCCAGGTAGTTGCGCAGCGCGCCGACGTAGGCGAACCACTTCAGGTTGTAGGCCGAGGTGGGATTGTTCGCCGTGTACCAGTCGCCGGCGCCGAGGCCGGTGCCGCACATCGACGATGGCCGCGGGTCCACCGAGGGGTCGCCCCACATGGGGCCGACGGCCAGGTACGACGGGAACCCGACGCCGTCGTTGAACGGCGCCGTGAATTGCCCGCCCAGCAGTCCCGAGCCGCCCAGCCAGCGCGCGGCCGGCATCTCGAAGCCCCAGATGCCGTCGGGGTCGGACAACGTCTGCGTCGCGCAGTTGTAGCTGACGAGCGGCGCGCCGCCGGACGTGGTAAGGCCGTTCGGCCACAACGGCACCTGCGGCGTCAGCCGGTGGTCGATGAAGAACTGCCGCCACTTGTCCATGAATGCCCAGTCGCTGAAGCCGGCGCCGTACTTCGTCAGCACGTCCTGCTGTGAGAAGCCGAGGCTGGAGGCGACGCTCAGGTTGCCCGGCAGCTCGAAGTCGAACACATGCAGGGCGACCGGCACCGCGATGCCGCCCACCGTCACGTTGGCGGTGTAGTTTCCGGCCGGCGTCGAGGGCGGCACCTGCAGCGTGATCCAGAACGCCGTGTTCTGCCCCGCCGTCAGCGCCACGGTGGCGCCGTTCTCGAGCGGCCACAGCGGGTCGGGATACTCGCCGGTGCCGCCGCGCATGTCGGTGGCCGACGTCACGGTGACGTACTTCACCTGGTACATCAGTTGCGTGATACCCGCGCCGAAGCTGCCGCACGATACGGTGACGTTGCCCGAGGCCGCCGGCTTGACGACGACCAGGAACGGCTCGAACTCGTTGCGCGCCGCGTACACCTGCACCGCCGACTTGGAGGTGGCCGGGACGGCGTCGGTCTTGAACACCTTCACGGTGGGCGGGCACGTCCAGAGGTTGTACGACGCGGTCGACTGGGTCAGGCGGTAGGTGCCCGTCTCGAGTTGGGCGCCGGCGCGCGGCGGGGCGCAGGCGGCGAGCGCCACGAACAGGCCGGTCAGGAAGCGTTGCGAGAGTCTCATGGGCCCCCCGGGGCAGTAGAGTGAAAGGGTCAGTTCCCGTGCCGGCGGTGGTCGTCGGACTTGCCGTGCGGCTTGTTGTCGTTGCCGTTGGGCTTATCATCATGGCCGTGCGGCTTGTCATCATCGCCGCGGGGCTTGTCGCCCTTGCCGCCCTCGGCCTTGTCCTCACCCTTGCCCTCGCGCCCGCCGTGCCGCGAGCGGTACTCGCGCACCATCACCGAGCGCACGTCGCGGCCGGAGGACCGCCACTTCATCGCCGTCTCGAGCGGCACGCCGTAGTAGTCGCGGATCACCTGTGCGCCGACCAGGTGGCGGATCTCTTCGTCGTTCAGCTTCATCACGTGGCGATGGTCGCGCCGGTACTTGCGCCAGTGGCCGTAGGCCTTGCCGTAGGGCGGGCCCGGGTCGCGGGCCACCGCCGGGAAGAAGGCGACCACCGGCACGTGGCAGCGCTGCGAGACCTCGAACCAGCCGAGGCCCTGCTTGCGCAGCGCGAAGATGGCGTCGGGATCCATGTCGCCGTTGGCGCTGAGGAACAGCGCCACGGCCAGGTCGTCGGGGTCGGGATAGCAGCGCTCCTGCCAGCCCTCGACGTCGCGCGGCTCGCGGTCGAAGTAGCGCGACGTGATGGAGACGAACAGGCGCGCATCGTCGCCCGCGTGCACGTTGGCGCCGAAGTTGACGTCGACGCCGGCCTGCGCCGCGGCGCCGCAGGCCAGGAGCGCCCCCAGGACGAGTGTCGCGAGTGTCTTGATGGCGCCCGACCTCCGGTTCGGCCACATGGCACGGCTCACAACGCGCACGACCGGCGTGCGAGAAGGACAATCTAGCAACCGCCGTTCCCTTCCGCCGGGGGGCGGAGGGCCTGTGGCGATGTTGTTGTGGGGCAGTTGGTTATGGGAACAGCGCCGCCGTGGTGCCGCTGCCCTCCCGGAGGGTCCATTGCGAGTTGCGCGGGTGAGGGCGCCGGCGCAAGTCTCCCGCTGTCGTGAGAGTTGCGCCGGCGCAAGTCGGGATGGCCGCGGGCGGTCCTGTCAGCGCAGGGCGTAGAAGTTGCCGTCGAGGCTCCCGAAGTAGACCACGCCGTCGACCACCGCGGGCGAGGCCATGATGCCGCCCACGGTCGTGAAGCGGTAGAAGTCGATGTACATGTCGCCGAAGTCGCCGGTCACGGGATGGAACGCGGCCTGGTCCAGGCGCAGGTCGGCGTCGAGCAGCTTCAGCGGGTCGCGTCGCGAGCCCTCGGTGCGGAACGTCCAGTCGACGGCCCCGGTCCGCGCGTCGAAGGCGGTGAGCGTGCCGTTGTGGCAGCCCACATAGGCGCGCGGTCCGCACAGCGCCGCCGACGAGAACACGTAGGCCTTCGTGTCTGCGTTGAAGAGGAGGCGGCCCGTCTTCGCGTCGAGCGCGAAGAAGCGCGAGCTGTCGGAGGTCCCGGCGTAGACGATGCCGTCGCGGACGGCCGGCGTGCCGATGACCCACGACTTGCCGGTCGGGTAGTCCCACAGGCGTCGGCCGGTGGCCGCCTCCAGCGCGTACACGTGGGCGTCGCGGCAGCCGACATAGACGACGCCGTCGGCGACCGCGCACGACGACTGGAAGCCCTCCTGGTTGTGGATCGCGGGATCGACCCCGGCCTGGAACTTCCATTTCACCGCGCCGGTGCGCGCCTCGAGCGCGTAGACGCGGCTGTCCCAGCTGCCGACGAAGACCAGGCCGCCGGCCACCGCGGGTGAGGCGTGCACCACGTTGCCCGTGCGGAACGACCACTGCAGCACGCCGGTCGCGGCGTCGACCGCATAGACGCCGCCGTCGCCGGCGCCGAAGAAGACCAGGCCATCGCTGACGGCCGGCGACGACGTGAACACGTCCCACGCGTCGGGCATCGTCTGGGTGGCGGGCGGGTAGCCGTGCAGCCCGCGCGCCTCGAAGCGCCGCTCGGCCTCGATGGCGCACACCCACTTCGGCGCGCCCGTCGCCGCATCGAGCGCCGCCAGCGACCCCGCCGACGACGTGAAGTAGACCGTGCCCCCGGCCACGGCCGGCGTGCAGGCGATGGGCATCCGCGACTTGAACTTCCACGCCTCCTTGCCGGTGGCCGCGTCCAGCGCGTGCAGGTGCCCGTCCAGCGCCCCGAAGTACACGACGCCGCCCGCGACGGCGGGGCTGCCGACGATGGCCCCGCCTGCGGTGAAGGTCCACTTCACCTCGCCCTTCGGCGCGGGACCCGTGGCTGGGTAAACGCCGGTGCGGGCCACGTCGCCGTGGAACGTGGCCTGGGCGCGGGCCGGCGCGGTGGCGGCGGCGATGACGAACAGGGCGATGATCGGGAGCATGACGGTGCGCGACATGGCGGACGTCTCCTGGCTGGGCGGGGCTGCGGATCAGCGAGAGGAATATCTACGTCAGGCAGGGGAGTTCGGTTGCGGCGGCGGCCCCGGAAAAGAACGGCGCCGGCGCAAGTCTCCCACTTCCGTGAGAGTTGCGCCGGCGCAAGTGCAACGGTCGAGGCGGGACCTACTTCTTCTTCCCGCAGGTCGCCTTGCTGGGGCACGCGCCGCAGCCGCTGTGCTCGCCCGAACCCTCGGCCGCCTGCACGCCCTCGAACTTGGCCTCGGCGGCGACCTTCGTCACGACGGCGGTCAGCGCGTCGGGGTTGGTCTTCTCGGGGTTGAAGGTGACGATGAACTTGCCGGCTTCGGCGTCGGCCTTCGCCGCGGTCACGCCCTTGACCTTCGTCAGCGCCTTGGTCAGGTCCTTGACCATGTCGGCGTTGTCCAGGTGGGGCACGGCGTAGGTGGCCGTCTCGGACGGCTTGTCCTTCGCCAGCGAGGCGGTGGGGGCGGCCAGCGCCAACACGGCGAAGGCCAGCAGGGCCAGGGTGAACATCCGGTTGCGCATGATCGGTACTCCTTGGTTGTGGGTCATCACTCGACTCTTCACTCGCTACTCGTCCACGTCCGCAATCTTCTCGCCATCCATCTCGACGACCTGGTACACGCCGAACAGGTACTCGCCGGTGGCCGCGACCTGCACCGGCGCCTCGAGCGCCTCGCGGATCGCCGCCGGGTTCGTGCGCGCCGGGTCGTAGGTCACGTCCAGCCGCGCTCGCGAGGCGAAGGCGGTGCACGACAGCACGCCGTCCACGTCCTTCAGCTGCGCCGCCGCGCGCTCGGCCGTGTCGACGCACTTGACGCCCTCGACGACCAGCCGCGCCGTGCGCGTTTCCATCCCGGGCGCCGCCGCCGCGAACGTGTGCTCCAGGCTGGGCGCCACCAGCAGCCTCGAGCCGCCGATGCCGGCCGCCGTGCAGGCGACCACCAGCACGGGGATGATCCACGCGGGCGCCCTCATCGCCTGCCTCCACGTCGCGGCGCGCCGGCCCAGCGCAGTTCCAGCGCCTGCGGCGTGGGGCAGGCCGCCGTGCACTCCAGGCACAGGGTGCATTCACCCGAGGTCAGTTCCCCAACGCGCGAGACGGGCAGATCCTGCGGACAATTCCGGTCGCAGGCGCCGCAGCCGGTGCAATGGTGCTCGTCGCGGGCCAGCCGCAGCCGCCCGGCGATCGCCACCGGCCACATCGCCGCGCCCAGCGGGCACAGGTACTTGCACCAGGCCATCGGCATCACCAGGCCCAGCGCCAGCAGCGCGGCCAGCACGACGTAGCTCCAGGCCTTCACGTCGTGGCCGTGCGCGCTGAACACGATGTAGTAGGGATCGTAGCCGCGGAAGACGAGCTCGCCCGTCTTCCACGTGGCCGCCAGCACCAACCCGAGCATGCCCAGGCGCAGCCCGATCTTCAGCGCGCGATCGACCCGCGCCGGCGCCGGCCACAGGCCGGAAAAATCGCGCCGCCCGAACACGCGCCGCGCCAGCTTCGCCTCCCACTCGAACAGCGTCCCCACCGGGCACACCCAGCCGCAGAACGCCTTGCGCGCGAGGATCGTCAGCACCAGCAGCGCGATGAACAGCGCCAGGTTCGTCTCGCCGGCCGCGCACGAGAAGCGGCGGCGCGTGAAGAAGCTCCACGCCGTCTCGAGGCCGCCGAACGGGCAGTACGTTTCGACCGAGACGAGCGACTTGCCGAGCGCGAAGCGCACGCCGGCGAACGCGGCGGCCGCGACGATGGAAAGCTGGAAGATGAGGCGCAGGCGCTTCACGCGGCGGATCCCCCGGGGTGGCGGGAGACCGGATGATGGTCGTCGCCGCAGTATGAATGGTATCAGGTCGGGGATGGGGGGTCAAAATGCGGGGACCCGGAAATCCTATCAATACTGGATGATTTAAACATCTTCATCGGTCATGTCCGCGACTTGCGCCGGCGCAAGTTACAGGGCCCAATCGCACGGCACCTCTTGCCCCTCAGTAACCCGCCACCCCGCCCTCCACCGACCGCGAGTCCGCCGCCCCGCTCCGCAGGCCGGTGGCGGAGTCGACAGTGATCCCCATCGCGCACCCCTGCACCTGCCGCTTGCGCAGCGCGTGCCCCATCGCCTCGAGCTCGCGGCGGTCTTCGGGGGCGAAGCCGCGCGCCTCGTACTGCAGCACGTCGGGCAGCCACTGGTGGTGGATGCGCGGGGCCTCGATGGCGGCGCGGATGTCCAGTTCGTGGTCGACCACGTTCAGCACCACCTGCAGCACGGTGTTGATGATGGTGCGGCCGCCGGGGCTGCCGACCACCAGCGCGGGCGCGCCGCCGCGCGTGAGGATGACCGGCGTCATGCTCGAGAGCATGCGCTTGCCGGGGGCGACCAGGTTGGGCGCGGTGCCGATCGTACCCAGCCGGTTGGTCAGGCCGGGGACGGCGTTGAAGTCGCCCATCTCGTTGTTCAGGATGAAGCCCGTGCCGGGAGCGACCAGGCCCGAGCCGAACGTCTCCTCCAATGTGTAGGTGAGCGAGACCGCGCCGCCCGTGGCGTCGACGACCGACAGGTGCGTGGTCTGCTCGCTCTCGTGCGGCAGCCAGGCGGCGCCGAACAGCGCGCTGTCGCTGGGCGTGGCGCGCAGCGGGTCGATGGTCGCGCGCAGCCGCGCCGCGTAGGCCTTGTCGAGCAGGCGGCCCAGCGGGATGGCGTTGTTGAACGCGGGGTCGCCCAGGTATTGCGCGCGGTCTGCGTAGGCGCGGCGCATCACCTCGCACAGCAGGTGCAGGTAGGGGGCCGAGCCGGGCTGCAGATTCGCGAGGTCGTCGCCCTCGAGCATGTTCAGCATCTCGATGAGCGCCGGGCCGCCCGACGACGGCGGCCCCATGCCGATGACGCCGTAGCCGCGGTAGGTGCCGCGCACGGGCTCGCGCTCGACGGGCTGGTAGGCGGCCAGGTCGGCCTCGGTGATGATGCCGCCGTGCTCGCGCATGAACGCCGCCAGCAGGCGCGCCGTCTCGCCCTTGTAGAACCCGTCGCGGCCGTGGTCGCGGATGCGCTCGAGCGTGGCGGCCAGGTCGGGCTGGCGCAGCGTGCTGCCCGGCAGCAGCGGACGCGCGCCGTCCTCCAGGAACGCGGCGCGCGACGCGGCGTGCAGCGCGTCGGTGGTCCGGGCCAAGCGGTCGCACCAGTCGCTCATGCCGGTCGAGAACGGGAACCCGTCCCGCGCCAGGTCGACGGCCGGCTGCACCAGCGCGGCCCACGGCAATCGCCCGTGCCGCTGGTGGGCCAGCCACAGGCCCGCCACGGTGCCGGGCGTGCCGACGGCCAGCAGCCCGCGGTGGTTGCTGGTGTCGCGCACGGCGCCGTGCTCGTCCAGAAACATGCGCTCGGTCGCGGCCGCCGGCGCGGTCTCGCGGAAGTCGTAGGTCGTGGCCAGGCCCTGGCCGTCGCAGTAGACCAGGAAGCCGCCGCCGCCCACGTTGCCGGCCGAAGGATGCACGACCGCCAGGGCCAGTGCCGTGGCGACGGCCGCGTCGACCGCGTTGCCGCCCTGCTGCAGGACGCGCGCGCCCACGTCCGAGGCCAGCTGGTGGTCGCTGGCGACCATGCCGTGCCGCGCGGTGACGGGCGCGGCCGCAGGCTGCGCGGCGCCTGGCGCGGCGAGCGCGCCCAGGGCCAGCAACGCGCAAAGAACCAGGGCCAGGGGGCGGCGTTGCGGGGCGGCCATCGTCATGGGGGGCTCCCTGCGGGTTCGACGGTCCGGATTGTCTCACGAACGAGCGTCGATTCTATCACCGCGGCCGCAGGGCGGCATCCCAATGTTGGTGCGCGCGAAGTTCGCCTTTGCCATCGCGCGCGAATTCGCCGATGCTGCGCCGCATGGACACGTCGCGCCGCCTGCTCATCGCCCTGGCAGGCCCGCTGGTCGTTGTGCCCGGCCTGTTGGTCGCGCACAGCGCACCGCTGGTCTTCCTCCTCTATCACGTGCTGCTGTGCCTGGTGCTGCCGCTGGCATTCGCGCTGCGCGCGCGGCTGTCGCCGCTGGAACATGCCCGCCAACTGGGGCTGGTGCGCCGCGGCCTGGGCACGGGGCTGGCGTTCGGGCTGGCCTTCGCGGTGGCGCCCGTGGCGGCGTTCACGCTGGCGCCGTCGCTGTTCCCGGACGCGGCCTCGCTGCGCGCCGCCCTGCTGGGCTGGGGGCTGGAGCCGGCCGCGCCCGCGGGGTTCCTGTTCTTCCTGGCCGTCTTCAACGGCCCGGCCGAGGAACTGTTCTGGCGCGGGTGGGTTCTGCGCGAGCCGGCGCCGGCCTGGTGGGCGCGGGTGCTGCTGGCGGCGATGTTCACCTCGTACCACGTCGTGACCATCGGTCGCCTGGTGCCGCAGCCGATGGCCGCCCGCCTGATGCTGGGGGCCGTCTTCGCCGGGGCGCTGCTGTGGACCTGGATGCGCGCCCGCTGGCGGTCGGTGTGGCCGGCCCTGCTGGCGCACACGGGCGCCACCTGCGGGTACCTGTTCGTCTGCGCCCGCCTGCTGGACGCCGGTTGACCCCTGCCGGCCATCGGTTAGCATACGGCTGTCCGGGACCGGTCCCGGGCGCCGCCACCCATCGCCGACCCCTGGAGACGCCTTGACCTCGACCCGCATGGTCGCCCGCAACACGATGTACCTGACCATCGGGTTGTTCAGCGGCCGCATCCTGGCCATCTACGTATGGCGCAAGATGGCGCCGCTCCTGGGCACCGACGGCATGGGCATCGCCAACCTGGCGACCGACGTTTCGACCATCCTGCTGATCATCGCCAACTACGGCCTCGGCACCCTCATCACGCGCGAGGTCGCCCGCAACCGCGAGATGACGATGCCGGTGATGTGGGCGGCGCTCAAGATCCGCCTGGCGCTGGCCGCGGTGTGCTTCGTCGGCCTGTTCGGCTACGCGGCGCTGGCCGGCTTCGGCCCGCTCGAGCGCGGCGCCCTCTACGTGATGGGCCTGGGTGTCTTCATCGAGGCCTCGGCGATGGCCTGCGACGCGGTGCTGCAGGCGCACGACCGCGTGATCTCGCAGATGTGGGGGCAGATCGCCTCGGCGGTGGCGTACTTCGCGCTGGCCTGGTGGTGGCTGGACGCGGGCTACGGCATCATGGGCGTGATGTGGGCCAACGTGGCCAGCCGCGTGGTGCGCCTGATGGTGATGGCGCCGCTGATGTTCCGCGGCACCGGCCCCTGGATCCTGAACCCGCCCGGCCGCGCCGAGGTGAAGGCGGCGCAGTCGCGCGGCCTGCTCTCGCTGGGCTGGCCCATCTTCCTGGCCTCGACCTTCGGCGTGCTCTACTACAAGATCGACACGCCGCTGCTGCGCTCGTTCATGGACCAGCACGCCGTCGGCATCTACACCAGCGGCCATCGCGCGCTGGACTTCCTGTCGTACCTGCCCGGCCTGTTCGCCACGGCGATGTTCCCGACCCTGCTGCGCGCGGCCAAGGACGAGGGCGGCATGGAGCGCGTCAGCGAGCGCGCCCTCCGCTACCTGCACCTCCTGGTGATGCCGGTCACGCTGCTGTTCATGCTGGCCGCCGAGCCGGTCACGATGTGGCTGGTGAAGGGCGAGACCGGCTTCGCCGACTCGATCCGCGTCTTCCGCGTGGTCATCTGGGGCATGCCCTTCATCGCCGCCACCAGCGTGCTGAACCGCATGCTCTACACCGCGGGCAAGGAGCGCTCGTTCGTCGTCATCGCGCTGGTCTCGCTGACGTTCAACCTGACGGTGAACATCCTGGCCATCCCGCGCTACGGCTACATGGGCGCCAGCGCCGCGGTCGTCGCCAGCCAGGCCGTGAGCACGCTCATGCACTGGTTCTACATCCGCCGCGCGGGGCTGTCGCTGCCGGTGGTGCGCTCGATGCTCAACGCCACCGCCGCGCTGCTCGCCACCTGGGCGGCCGCCTCGGGATTGGCGCAACTGGCCTTCCCGGCCTGGGGCACCACCTGGCTGGCGTTGCCGATCAAGGCGGGCTATGGGCCGACCTTTGCGGTCATCGCGCTGGCGGTTCTCTTCTATATACCGGCGGTGTGGCTGACGCGGTCGGTGACGAAGGCGGACTGGCCGGTGCTGGTTTCGTTGGTGAAGCGGTAGGGGTTGCGCCGGCGCAAGTCTCACGG
>CAINDZ010000035.1 GCA_903847545.1 uncultured bacterium
CCAGGCGCGCGGGCGCGGGCGCAACCTGCAGCTCGAGCTGGCGGTGACGCTCGAAGAGGCGGCGCGCGGCGTGCGCAAGACCGTCAAGGTGACCAAGCAAGTGCCGTGCCGCGACTGCGGCGGCTCGGGCGCCAACGCCGGCAGCAAGCCGGCGCCGTGCCAGCAGTGCCGAGGGCACGGGCGCGTGCGCCAGGTGCGGCAGTCGCTGCTCGGCCAGATGGTCACCGAGGGCATCTGCCCGCAGTGCCAGGGCCGCGGCCAGGTCGTGCAGGATCCCTGCCGTTCGTGCCGCGGCACCGGGCCGGTGCGCGGCGAGGAGTCGCTCGAGATCAACGTGCCGGCCGGCGTCAGCAGCGGCAACTACATGGAGCTGCAGGGCAAGGGCGATGCCGGCGAGCACGGCGGCGGCGCCGGGCACCTGCGGGTCGTGTTCAACGTGCGCGAGAGCGAGATGTTCGAGCGCCACGGCGACGACCTGCTGATCGACGTGCCGGTGTCGCCCGTCGACCTGATGCTGGGCACGAAGGTCGAGGTGCCCACGCTCGACGGCAAGGTGGCGCTGAAGATCCCCGCCGGCACGCAGAGCCACAAGATCTTCCGCATGCGCAAGAAGGGCATGCCGCACGTCAACCGTCCGGGCACCGGCGACCAGCTCGTGCGCGTCATCTCGTGGACGCCCGAGAACCTGGACAAGGACCTGGTCAAGCGCCTTGAGCAGGTGCAGGCCGACCTGGCCCGACGCGTGCCGGCGCCGGGCCGCCACCACGAGGACTAGGGACGCCGCGGGCGCGGCTGCCGCGCCGCGCCGCAATGCGGAGGCACCCGTGCGCCAGTTCTTCCTTGCCGTCGATCCCGCCGCCGTGCCGCGCGCCGGCGACCTGGTCACCCTTGACCGCGAGGAATCCCACCACCTGCAGGCCGTGCTGCGCGGCGCCGAGGGGCGCGCTTGGTGCCTGGTCGACGGCCTGGGGAACCGCTACGAGGCGCGGTCGGCCGCGGTCGCCGGCAAGCTCGTCACGCTCGAGGTCGTGTCGGTGTTGCGCGATACGCGCGAGGACGACGGGCCGCTCCTGACGCTGGCCTGCGCCGTGGTGAAGGGGAAGCACTTCGACCTGGTCGTGGAGAAGGCCGTCGAGCTGGGCGCCGCGCGCCTGCTGCCGCTGGTCACCGCGCGCGGGGTCATCGAGCCGGGCGAGGGACGTCGCGCCCGCTGGGAATCGCTGATGCGCGCCGCGCTCAAGCAGTGCGGCCGCAGCCGGCTGCCGGAACTGGCCGAGCCGCTGGACCTGCCGGCGGCGCTGGCCGCCTGCCGGGGACAGGCGCTGTACGTGGGCGGCGCGCCGGACGAGCGCCCGCTGCTGGCGGGCGCCGCCGCCGGGGGCGCCCCGCGGCGCGAGCGCGCCCTGTTCATCGGGCCGGAGGGCGGCTGGACGGCCGTCGAGGCGGCCGAACTGGCCTCCGCCGGCGCCGTCCCGCTGGATCTCGGGCCGTTCACCCTGCGCACCGAGACCGCGGCCATCGTCGGGCTGGCGGCGCTGCGCGCGCTGGCGGGTTCTTGACACCTGTGCGCGGGCGGTCTTTCATGGCCGCGAACGCTCTTCAATGTCGAAAGGAAAGGCCCATGGCCACGTGCGAACTGGCTGCCCGCCTGCAGGCGGACGTCATCACCGCGATGAAGACCAAGGACAAGGACCGGCTGGGCATCCTGCGCCAGATGCAGGCGGCCATCAAGCAGGTCGAGGTCGACACGCGCAAGGAACTGTCCGACGCGGACGTGCAGAAGGTGTTCGCGTCCTACGCCAAGAAGGTGAAGGACACGCTGGCCTCCACCGCGGGCACCGGCCGAGATGACCTGAAGGCCGCCGCCGAGGCCGAGCTGGCCATCGTCACGGCCTACCTGCCGGCCGAGCTGGCCGATGCCGAGCTGGAGGCGCTGGTGCGCCAGGCCATCGCCGAGAGCGGCGCCGCCTCGCCGGCCGACATGGGCAAGGTCATGAAGGTGGCCGTGCCGCTGGTGGCAGGACGGGCCGACGGCACGCGCGTCAGCGCGATGGTCAAGGGCCTGCTGGCGGGCGGCAAGTAGGCGCCATGAACGCACCGGTCATCTTCGGCCTGGCGGTCATGGTGCTGTTCGGCGCGCTCGGCTGGCGCGACGGCCTGGTCAAGCGCGTGCTCGAGGTGGCCGGCGCCATCGCGGCGCTGCTGCTGACGGCGCGCTTCGCGGGCGCCGTGCAGCCGTGGGTCAGCCGCACCACCGGCGCAGGCAACGGACCGGCGCTGCTGATCACGTGGGCCGTCATGTTCGTGGTGCTGCTGGTGCTCAGCCGGCTGCTGGCCGCGCTCATCGCCAGGCTGCTCCGCGTGACGCTGCTGGTGTGGGTCGACCGCCTCGGCGGCGCCCTGCTGGGGCTGTGCTTCGGCACGCTGCTGGCCAGCGTGCTGCTGGTGGCGGCCAGCCAGGTGCGGGGCGGCGGCGGCATCCAGGCCGACTGTGACCGCACGTTCGTCGGCCGCGCCATCTACTACACCGCGCCGCGGCTGTACATCCAGGCGCGCAAGGCGTCGGGTGGACGCGTAGAGGAGGCGTGGGAGCGCTTCTCCACGCGCGCCGCCGAGGCCGCCGAGGCCGGGCGCGCGAAGCTGAAGGACGCCGTGCGGAACCCCGCCGAGAAGTCCCCTTCCGAGAAGTCGCCTGTCGAGAAATCTCCTGCCGATGGAGCGGGCACCGCCCGTCCCGCCCGGCCGTGATCCCGCTGCTCGAGCGCCTGGGCGCCGCCCGCGCGGCCGCCGTCCCGGTCGCGTCCGCGCGCGCGCTGGCGCTGCTGGAGTGGGAGCGCGTCGCGGCCCAGATCGCCGCGCATTGCCGCAGCGCGCTGGCCGTCGACGCGGTGCGCGCCCGCCGGCCCCTGGCCGACCCCGCCCTGGTCACCACCTGGCACGAACTGGCCGACGAGCTGCGCCGCGAAGGCGATCGCAACGAGTGGCCGCCGCTCGACGACCCGGTCGACCTGCTGGCGCTGCTGGACCAGCCGCCGCCGGTGCGGCTGGAGGGGCCCGACCTGGTGCACGTGGCCGCGATGGCCGGCAATCTCGACGCCCTGCGCGAACACCTTCTGGAGCGGCGCGACGCGTGCCCGCGCTGGGCCGAGGCCGCCGTGGCCGCCTCGCCGCTGGCCGGCCTGCGCGGGGCCCTGCTCCGCGCCTTGGAGCCGGACGGCAGGCTGCGCGACGACGCCAGCCCGCGCCTGGGCCCGCTGCGGCGGCAGGCCGCGCAGCAGGAGCGCGCCGTGCGCAGCGAGGTGAACGAGGCCATGTCGCGCGCGCGCCAGGCCGGCTGGACGACGGCCGAGGAAGTGACGCTGCGCGGCGACCGCTTCTGCATCCCGATGCGCTCGGGCGACAGCCGGCGGCTCGACGGCATCGTCCACGACCGCTCGCAGACGGGGGCCACGCTCTTCGTCGAGCCGGCGGGCGTCGTCCGGCTGTCCAACGAGCTGGTCGCGCTGCGCCTGGAGATCGGCGCCGAGGAAGCGCGCATCCTCTTCGAGCTGAACCGCGCCGTCGAGCAGGCCGCGCCCGCGCTGCGCGACGCGGCCGCACTGATGCTGCTTGTCGACGAGGTGCGCGCGGGCCTGCTGTGGAGCCGCGCCGTGCGCGGGCACCGGCCCCGCACCGCGCCCGGCCTGCCCGTGGCGGTGCGGGGCGGCCGCCATCCGCTGCTGATGGCCGCGCTCGGCGACGGCGACCTGGCGGCGGGGCATGCGGCCGTGGTGCCGCTCGA
>CAINDZ010000036.1 GCA_903847545.1 uncultured bacterium
ATCACTTCCAGCGAGGCCAGCGCGGCGCGCACCTGCCCGGCGTCCAGCCCCTTCGCCGCCAGGTCGGCCAGCACCGCGGCCAGGCTGCCGGGCTGGGGCGGGCGCCCCGGCCGCGACTGCTCGCGCCGGCGGCGGATGCGGTGCACCTGCTCGGCCAGGTTCACCAGCGAGAAGAACGACGAGAAGGCCCGCGTCAGCTCTCGCGCATCGGCCGCCGACAGGCCGTCGAGCTGGCGGGCCAGGTCGGCGTCGGCCGCAGGGTTGCCGGCGCGCCGTTCACGGGCGGCGCCGCGGGCGGCCTCGACCCGCGGGAAGAGCTGCGGCCCGCCCTGTTCCTGGAGCACCTGCCCCAGCAGGTCGCCCAGCAGGTGGACGTCGTCCCGCAGGGATTGGTTCAGGGTCGGGTCGGGCTGGTCCGCGCTCATCGGTGTCCCCCGGCTGGCGAGAGTGGGCCTGCGGCATCGTGGATCCCATACAGATAGCACCGGGGGCGGCCGCGCGTCCACACCCTGCCCCTTGACAAGCGGCCCGGCCATGACCGTGATATCACTGTGGTTGTGACGCAGCCGGGCGGGACCGGCCGACCGGGCGCAGGGCCCCGTGAATAATCCCGCCCGCCGCCGGGTATCCCCCGCCGAAACACCAACCGTCCAACGCGGAGGCATCATGAAGAAGTTCATCCCGCTCGTGGTCGTCATCGCCGTCGTCGGCCTGCTGGCCATGTCGCTGATCGGCCCCTACAACAAGGTCGTCGGCATGCAGGAAGCCGTCGATGGCCAGTGGGGCAACGTCGAGAACGTCTACCAGCGCCGGGCCGACCTGATCCCGAACCTGGTCGAGACGGTGAAGGGCTACGCCGCGCACGAGCGCGAGACGCTCGAGGGCGTCGTCAACGCCCGCGCCAAGGCGACCCAGGTCGCGGCCGAGTTGTCGCCCGAGGCGCTGAAGGACCCGCAGGCGCTGGCGAAGTTCCAGGCCGCGCAGGGCGAGCTCGGCTCGGCGCTGGGCCGCCTGATGGTCATCGTCGAGAAGTATCCCGACCTGAAGGCGAACGAGCAGTTCCTGGGCCTGCAGGCGCAGCTCGAGGGCACCGAGAACCGCATCGCCGTCGAGCGGCGCCGGTTCAACGAGCTGGCGCAGGGCTACAACACGGCCATCCGCCGCTTCCCGATGTCGCTGATGGCCGGCACGTTCGGGTTCGCCAAGAAGGCGTACTTCGACGCCGCCCCCGGCACCGAGACCGCGCCGCAGGTGAAGTTCTAGTGAGGACGAAACTGTTCCTGGCGCTGGGCCTGGCGGCCGTGCTGGCGATGCCGGCCCTGGCCCAGCGCGACGACAAGGACCTGCCGCCGCCGCCGGCGCGGCACTTCGTCGACAAGGTCGGCCTGGTGCGCGACGGCGAGGCTCAGCAGTTTGCCGACGCGCTGTACGACTTCGAGCAGCGCACGGGCATCCAGTTCGTGGTGGCCGTGCTGCCGGGGCATGACGGCTCGCTCGAGGACTACACGAACCGCCTGTACGAGCACTGGAAGATCGGCGGGAAGGAGACCAACAAGGGCGTGCTCTTCGTGGTCTTCCCCGAACAGCGCCAGACGCGCATCGAGGCGGGCTACGGCCTGGAAGAGGCGCTGCCCGACGTGATCGCCGACAAGATCCTGCGCGACATGCTGGACATGCCGCGCGACCCGGCCGCGGGCCGCCTGGCCTTCGTGGTGCACGCGGTGGCGCGGGCCGTCGCGCCGGAGGACCCGCTGGCCAAGGGCGGGCAGGCGGAGCGCGCGCGCGAGGCCTCGCACCGCAAGTCGGGCCGCGGCTTCCCGCTGGGTTTCGTGTTCCTGGCGTTCGTCCTGCTGCCCATCCTGCTGGGCGGCCGGCATCGCTCGAGCTCGCTGGCCCCGTTCATCATCGGCTCGATGCTGGGCGGCAGCGGCCGCAACCACTGGGGTGGCGGCGGCGGCGGCGGCTGGGGCGGCGGTGGCGGCGGAGGGTTCTCCGGCGGCGGCGGCTTCTCGGGCGGCGGCGGCGCGAGCGGAGGTTGGTGACCATGGCGACACGCAGTGACATTCCGCGGCGGTTCTTCAGCGAGGACGAGCAGGCGCGCCTGCGCGCGGCCATCGCCGCGGCCGAGAAGCGCACCAGCGGCGAGATCCGCCTGCACCTCGAGCGCAACGTGCCGAAGCGCGGCGCCGCCCAGGGCGACCCCTACCTGCGGGCGCGCGAGGTCTTCGCCAAGCTGGGCATGCACCGGACGGCCGAGCGCAATGGCGTGCTGGTCTACCTGGCCACGCGGGCGCGCAGGTTCGCGGTGCTGGGCGATGAACAATTGCACCAGCGCGTGGGCGAGGCGTTCTGGAACGACATCCGCGACCTGATGGCCGGCCACTTCCGCGAGGACCGCTTCGTGGAGGGGATGGAAGGCGGCATCGCGCTGGTCGGCGAGAAACTGCGGGACCATTTCCCGCACCGCGACGACGACGTGAACGAGCTGCCGGACGACATCTCGTACTAGGAGAACGGACGGAAAGAAGCGCCGGCGCAGGCCCCCGCACGGGGTGACTTGCGCCGGCGCAACTTCTTCGCGGCAACGGGGCGGCTACTTGGCCCTCTTATAGAGGATCTCCATCGACTTCGACTCCTGCCCGCCCATGGACTGCCACATCGTGAACTTCACGGTGTCCTTGTCGAGCCAGGTGCTTTCCTCGCGCGTCGGGATCGTCATCGGGCCCATCGTCATCTCGCCGTGGTAGGCCA
>CAINDZ010000037.1 GCA_903847545.1 uncultured bacterium
ACGGGCAGCGTCGTCGCCGACGCGCGCCTGATCCGTCGGCTGACCATCATCGGCAGCATCCTGTCGCTGCTGCTGGCGATCGCCGTGGCCGTCGTCCTGGTGCGTGCCATCACCGGGCCTATCGCGCGCCTGGCCGGCGATCTCGAGCGCTGCGCCGTCGAGACGGGCCACGCCGCGGCCGAGTTGGATGCGGCCAGCGCGGAGCTGGCGGAGGGCGCCACGGCGTCGGCCGGCAGCATCGAGCACACCGCCGAAGGCATCGCGGCCTTCGCGCAGATGGTCGAGGACACCAGCCACCGCGCCGACACCGCCCGCTCGCTGG
The DNA here is from genome assembly GCA_903847545.1 of uncultured bacterium. Lineage (GTDB taxonomy): Bacteria > Krumholzibacteriota > Krumholzibacteriia > LZORAL124-64-63 > LZORAL124-64-63 > CAINDZ01. The sequence continues at coordinate 323 of CAINDZ010000037.1, forward strand.
CCGCCGATGCCAAGGCCCGCACGCTGCAGGGCACCGAGGCGATGGCGCGCATGACCGAGGCCATCGCGCAGATCCGCGGCTCGGCCACCGAGACGGCGCGCATCGTCAAGCTGATCGACGAGATCGCGTTCCAGACCAACCTGCTGGCCCTGAACGCGGCGGTCGAGGCCGCGCGGGCGGGCGAGGCGGGTCGCGGGTTCGCGGTCGTGGCCGAGGAGGTCGGCAACCTGGCGAAGCGCTCGGCCGAGGCGGCGCACAACTCGACGCTGCTCATCGACGAATCGAGCCAGCGGGCGGCGAACGGCTCGCGCATCTGCGCCGAGGTCGAGTCGCTGCTGGGCGGCCTGTCCGAGGCGACCGATGCCGTGAGCACGCTCATCGACGAGATCGCCGACGCGGGGCAGACGCAGACCGGCGGCATCGCCGAGGTGCGCCACACGCTGGACCGCCTGCGGGCCGAGACGCAGGCCAACGCCGCGCGCTCCGAGCAGACGGCCAGCTGCGCCACGCAGCAGACTGCGGCCGCGCAGCGCATGGCGGCCATCTCGGACGAGCTGCAGCAGATGGTGACCGGGCACGCGGGGGCGGCCATCGCCACGTCCTGATCCTTCGCGAGGATGGGGCTTTGCGCCGGGACGACGGCGGGGCATAATCACCCCGCCGTCGTTCGTTTCATCCACGCCCGAGGGGTCCCGCATGCGCCGCATTCTCCCGATGGTCCTCCTGGCCGCCTGCCTGCCGGCGGCGCTTCCCGGCAGCCCGGCCGTTGCGGCCGCGGCGCCGTCGCTCGACGCAGTGTCGCTCGACGATTTGGCCATCCCCGTCACCACCGCCCACCCGCGCGAGTACATCTACACCGACAAGGGCGCCGCCCACCTGGCCGGCGAGTGTGTCGGCCCCGACACGCGCAGCTACCACGGCTTCTACGTCGCGATGCACGAGGTGGTCGACGGCTGGTCGCTGCGGCTGGAGGGTGGCGTCGAGCTGGGCGCGGCCACGGCGTACGAGGCGGACGTGTACCCCGACCGGATGGTGCGCCGCCACCGCCTGCCGGACGGCGGCATCGTCACCGAGACAGTCGAGCTGTTCGACCGCGAGAACGGCTTCCGCGTGCAGTGGGACGACGTGCCGTCGGGCGCGTTCGCCGTCGTGCCGCGCGTCGACATGCGCTTCCTGTGGAAGGTGGAGCAGCCCGCATACGAGGTGCGCTGGACCGGCGACGCGCTCGAGCTGTGCCGGCAGGACAAGCTGGGTGCGACGCCCGACCCGGCGCACCCGCAGTGGCTGGCCATCGCCGTGCGCGGCGCCGACCGCTTCGAGCCCGACGGCCGCCACGTCGAGACGCGCTACGCCAAGGACGCCGCGCGCCGCGCGATGGAGAAGGCGTACCCGTACTTCCCCGGATCCATCTGCGGCCGCATCCCGCCGCAGGTGCCCAGCGGTCGGGTCGAGGCCGTGTTCGCGGCCGATGTCGACGCCGACGCGGCGCAGGCGCGCGCGCTGCGGCTGCGCAGCGAGTCGTTCGACCTGTGCGCGGCGCGGCGGGCGCGCCTGGAGCAGCTGGTGGCGGCGTCGCGCGTGGCCACCGGCGTCGAGCGCGA
>CAINDZ010000038.1 GCA_903847545.1 uncultured bacterium
CGTCGAGGCGGACGGAAGGAAGGGCCTGCTGCATGTGCCACCCCCGGGGGGCCTGGTCGGTCTTGCCTGGTCGGTTCCGGGGCAAAGATAATGCACCCCGCCCGTGCCGCCCACCGCGATTGCGCCCTTGCGGCGGCGGGCGATCTCGTCGACCATGAGGGCGTTTGCCGGTGACCGGAACCAGGAGCGTGCCCGTTCATGACGCAACCGTCGCATCCCCAGTTGAACGCCATCGTGATGCAGCGGATCGAGGTGGCGCCCGGCCTCATCATCATGCGGGTCTGCCCCGACGGCTGGGACCTGCCCGACTTCGAGGCCGGCCAGTTCGCCGTGCTCGGGCTGCCGCAGGCGTCGCCGCGCGTGCCGCTGTCGGACGAGGAGGAGCCGACGGGCGACGCCCCCGACCGCCTCATCCGGCGCGCCTACTCCATCGCCTCGTCGTCGCTGGAGAAGGGCTACATCGAGTTCTACGTGACGCTCGTGCACTCGGGCCGCCTGACGCCGCGCCTGTTCGCGCTGAAGGTGGGCGACCGCGTGCACCTGGGGAAGAAGTTCAGCGGCACGTTCACGCTCGACCAGGTGCCCGAGGGCAGCGACCTGGTCCTGGTGGCGACCGGCACCGGGCTGGCGCCGTACATGAGCATGCTGCGCGGCGAGATCGTCTGCCACCCGACCGCGCGCACGACGGTCGTGCTGGGCGCCCGGCACACCTGGGACCTGGGCTACCGCGGCGAGCTGGCCACCATGCAGCGGTTCTGCCAGACGTTCCACTACATCCCCGTCATCAGCCGGCCCGACGAGGAACTGACGCGCTGGAACGGGCACACGGGCTACGTGCAGGACGTCTGGGAGCGGGGGCTCATCGGCCAGATCTGGGGCCGCCAGCCCGACCCGTCGCGGTGCCACGTGCTGCTGTGCGGCGGCCCGCGCATGATCGAGAGCATGATGACGGTGTTGACGGCCTCGGGCTTCCGCGAGCACACGAAGGACGCCCCGGGCCAGATCCACGTCGAGAAGTACTGGTAGGCGGCGCCGCCCCGCGGCCCGCATCATCGACGGCGGCGCCGGCGCCCATGCCCGTGTCGTCCCATCCATTCGCGGAGGTTTCCATGGACACGTTTGCCGCCATCGCCGCCCGGCGCTCGGTCAAGCACTTCGACCCGAGCCACCGCATGACGCAGGAGGAGATCGACCGGCTCCTTGGCGCCGCCATCCTGTCGCCGACGTCGTTCAACATCCAGAACTGGCGCTTCGTCGCGATCACCGATCCCGACACCAAGGCCCAGCTGCGACAGGCCGGCTGGAACCAGGCCCAGTTCACTGACGCCTCGCTGGTGGTCATCGTCTGCGGCGACCGCGACGCCTACCGTGAGGATCCCGCCCGCTACTGGGTGAACGCCCCGGCCGGCGCGCGCGACTACATCCTGCCGGCCATCCAGGGCGCCTACGGCGGCAACGAGCAGCTGCGGCGCGACGAGAACCTGCGCAGCGGCGGAATGGCGGCGCAGACGATCATGCTGGCGGCCCAGGCGATGGGCTACGAAAGCTGCCCGATGATCGGGTTCGATTTCGCGGCGGTGGCGCGCATCATCCGGCTGCCGGCCGAGCACGACATCGTGATGGCGATCACGATCGGCAAGCCGCTCGAGGCGGCGCGCGAGCGCGGGGGGCAACTGCCGCTGTCCGAGGTCGTGTTCCGCGACCACTTCTAGGCCGCGGCGGCCCGGGCGGGCCGGTGGGACGAGGGCCGGGCGGGCGGGCGCCGGGGCCGGACGGAGATTCCGGACGGAGATCCCGGGCGAAGGTTCCGGGCGAAGATTCCGGGCGAAGATTCCGGGCGAATCAGTCGTCCAGGTCCGGCACCAGCCCGCCCGAGTTCATCGTCATGATGGCTCGCCCGATGTTCGTGCTGGCGCTGCTCATCTGCCGGAAGCAGTCCATCAGTTCGAGGTGGATCTCGCTGGTGGCCACGGACTCGGCCACGGCGTCGTGCACGCGCTCGAAGTGGGCCTGGCGGTACGCGTCCTCCAGCGCCAGGTAGTTCGCCTGCTTGCTGCGCATGTGCTTGGCCTTCTCGAGGCTGTTCTCCAGGAACGTGTCCAGCGCGCGGCTCATCTGCTTGCACATCTTCACGTGGTAGATGGCCACTTCCTCGCGGCCGCTCACCGAGAAGTCGCTGCCTTTCTCGTTCATCTTCCGCGCCAGCGGCGCGACCTGCTTGTCGACGACGTCGGCGATGTGCTCGAACTGCTTGACCACGTGCAGCATCAGGTAGACTTCACGCAACTGCTCGGCGCTCAGCTTCTGCCGGCCGACCTCGACCAGGTAGGCGGTGATCTGCTCCTCGAGCGCGTCGACCTCCTCCTCGCGGCGGTGCAGGTCGTCCAGCAGCGCGACGTCGTGCTCGACGAACGGCTTGAGGCAGTCCTGGGCCATCGAGCGCACGCGGTCGCCGACGCTGAGGATCTCGACCTTGGCCAGGTTCAGGGCCAGGGCCGGCACGCGCACCATGTCCGGGTCCAGGTGCCGCGCGCGCAGCGTCCATTCCCTGGCGGCCTCGGGCTTGTCGGGCAGCAGGCGCGTGACCAGCCGTGCGGCGATGCCCGTGAACGGCAGGCAGATCATCGCCAGGGCCACGTTGAAGATCGTGTGGGCGTTGGCGATCTGCCGGGGCAGCAGCCGGGCCACCTCCTCGGCGTCGACCGGCAGGTGCCCGTGCCCGGGCGAGACGCTGCGGACCAGGTGGGCGAACGTCGGGATCCAGCCCACCATCAGCAGCACGCCGAGGATCTTGAACCCGGTGTGCGCGGCGGCGACGCGACGCGCCGGGCGCTCGGTGCCCATCGACGCCATCACGGCGGTGATGCACGTGCCGACGTTGGCGCCCAGCAGCAGGGGAATGGCCGCCTCCAGCGACAGCAGGCCCTGCTGCGCCAGCACCATCACGATGCCGATGAAGGCCGCGCTGCTGTGGATCGCGGCCGAGAACGCCGTGCCGACCAGGATGCTGAGGATGGGGTTCTCCAGGCGCAGCACCTGGTCCAGGAACGGCTGGTAGCTGCGAAGCGGATGCATGGCGTCGCTCATGACCTGCATGCCGAAGAACAGGATGCCGGCGCCCAGCAGGATCTCGCCGATGCTGACCAGCCTGCCGGCCCGCGGCAGCACGCGCAGCGTGAAGCCGATCGCGACCACCAGCAGGGCGTAGTCGGTCAGGTTGAAGGCGATCAGCTGCACGGTCACCGTGGTGCCGATGTCCGCGCCGAGGATGACGCCGAGCGTCTGCGAGAAGCTGATGAGCCCCGCCTGCACGAAGCTGACCAGCATCACCGTCGTGGCGCTCGAGCTCTGGATGAGCATGGTGACGAACGCGCCCACGGCCAGCCCGATGAACCGGTTGGCGGTCACCTTGCTGAGGATCGTGCGCAGCCGGCGCCCCGCGCTGCGCTGCAGCGCGTTCGACATGATGGTCATGCCGTAAAGGAACAGGCCCATGCCGCCGCACAGGCCGAAGACCAGGAACATGGCCCACGCCGGGCGCCGCACCTGCAGGTGGAAGACGGTCTCGGCGCGGACGTCGGACTCGCCCTGCAGGCGCGCCAGCACGGTGTACGGGGCCGCCGATGCTCCCGTCGCGAAGTTGAAGGCGGCGCGTCCGTCCGCGCCGGTCGTGGCCTCGCCCAGGGCGTGGTCCTGCGGGGCCACCAGCCTGAACTGGACGACGGCGCCCTGCAGGGGCTTGCCGTCGGCATCCGTCGCGACGACGACCAGCGGCGCGGGCAGGGCCCGGTTGGTCAGGGCGGTCTGGTTGTCGCCGCCCGCGGCGCGGCCCCGCGCCTGGTCGTGGTAGACCTCGAGGGTGGGCGCGCCCGGCGCGCGGGTCGCGGCAGCCGGGATCGCCTCGGGCAGGACCAGGGGCTCGCTGGCGCGCAGCGGCATCGCCAGGCAGGCCAGGCAGGATGCCACCAGCCACATGATGCGGGCTCGGGAGGAACGGTTCACGGGATCAACCTTGTGCAGGACAGCCGGGACGTGTCATCCGGGCGGTTCCACCGGTGCTGTGGGTTGTTGAACTGCGAGAAATCGGAGCGTGGGGCACCGCGGTTGCGCCGGGCCCAGTCATCCTCGAGGCGGCGCAGGCGCCGGGCCATCGCGACGAGCGCCGCGGCCAGGCCCGCCACCAGCAGGGCGTCCACGGCGAGCGGGGTCGCCAGGCCTGGAATCGCCAGGCGCAGGCCCGCCTTGACGCAGCCGGCCCCGGCCGCCACCGCGATCCACCGGGCCAGGGGCCGCCCGAGCGCGCGCGGCGACAGCAGGGCGAAGGCCGCCAGTAATGCCAGGCGCGCCAGCGAGATGATGGCCGGGTCCAGCGCCGGCCGCTCATCGCGCCAGAGCGTGACCAGGAAGTGCGCCCCCTGGGCGAGGCTGAGCAGGGCCACGGCCAGCCCGGACCGGTGCAGGATCCCCACGGAGGAGCTCCAGGCGAAGCCAAGGCCGACCAGGATCAGCCCCAGCACGTACGCTGCCCACCCGATCGTGACCAGGGCCGCGCGCAAGGCGGTCGCGGTGCCGGGATGGCCGATGCCGGCCAGCGACAGGAGGGCTCCCAGCCCGAGGGCGGCGGCACCCGGCAGCAGCAGGTGACTGCCGCGAAGGCCGGCCTGGGCCTCGCCCCAGCCATCCGGGTGTACGGTGTGCGCCGACATGTCGATCCGCTGGGCCCTCCACCGGCCGCAGGGCCGGTCCCGTTGAAAATGTGCGATCCATGATGATAGCCTGCCGAAGGGTTTTCGGACAAGTGCTTAGCGCGTCCGGACCGGGAGTGGACAGCGCCCCCGCCGGGAGATAATGTGGCGGCCATGAAGATCGCATTCATCGGCACCCACGGCGTGGGCAAGACAACGCTCTGCTTCGAGTTGGCGGCGGCCCTCAAGCGGCTCGACCTCAGCGTCGAC
>CAINDZ010000039.1 GCA_903847545.1 uncultured bacterium
CCCCTGGCCGGGGCCCTCATGCTGGCCTGGTCGCCCTGGGGATTGGCCGTGCCGATCACGCAACTGGAACTCAAGTCCAGCGGCGAACTGGCCCGGCTGTCCATGGAGGCGCCGCTGGGCATGCTGATCGACGCCGGCGTTTCCGGCCGGGGGGAGGCCATCCTGCTTCGCCTCAAGGGCGCCGAGAAGGCCGACGTCGAGGCGCATATCGCCAAGTTCCAGAAGAACCCCCTGTTCAAGTCGGCCCGCATCCTGCCCGGCGAAGGCGACGAGGTCCGCCTGTTGCTGGAATTCTCCAGGCCGATCTCGATCCTGGACGAGACCATCCTGGCCCTGCCCGGCCAGATTTCGCGCTGGGAAGCCGTGGTGGGCGAGGCGGGCGCGGCGAAAGCCAGTGTCGTGGTGGCGCCCGAGATCGGCCAGATCGACGCCGCGCGCCGCAACGGCCGGGTCGACGTCACCCTGACCGGAAGCCTCGGGCTGGTGGCCGAGGCCAGCTTCCAGGACGCGCCCCCGCGCCTTGTCGTCAACCTGCCGGGCGTGCCGCTGCAGCAGGCGGTGGCCGCCGCCGGCAAGTTTTACGGCGAGGCCGGCCTGATCAAGTCGGTGCGCGCCTTCGCCGGCAAGCACAACGTCACGACGCTGGAGTTCGACCTGACGGAAACGGCGGACCTGATCGATACCCAGGGGCTCGCCCTCGACAAGCAGGGGCAGGTGATCCTGAGCCTGGTGCCCGACGCCCGCGTCGACAAGAAGAAGGCTGAAAAGCTGGGCTCGCTCGGCTTCGAGGTCAGCGACGGCGTCATGCAGATGCGCCTGGTCGGCGTCGCCGGCGGCCGTCTCAACGCGTACACCATCGAGGAACCCTCGCGCCTGGTGGTCGACTTCCTGGGCTGGAAGCCCGAGCAGGTCCAGGAGGCCCTGGCCCGCTTCGGTGACCGGTCCGTCGCCACCCTGGGCAAGCCGCGTCTCGACGTGACGCGGCTCGGCTCCGCCCGCGCGGTGTTCGACCTCGCGGTGTCGGCGCCGTTCCAGAACGCGCGCGCCCTGCGCCTGCCGGTGGACGGCAGCGTCGGCACCTTCGCCGACAATTACCTGATCTCCCTGTCCCCCAAGGCCGGCGCCAGCCAGCAACTGCAGGCGCGCCGCCACCCGCTCGACCTGAGTTTCCGGCGCGAGCTGATGGAAGGGCGCGAGCCGGAAATCGTCGTCCGGCCGCCCACGCTCGACAACGCCGACCGCTACGCCATGGCGGCGCTCAAGCCCCAGGGTGCGAGCCAGTTCAGCCTCATGAACCTGTTCGGCAAGGCCATGGAAACCGACGCCAAGTACCTCGCCGCCAAGGCGGAGTTCGACGCCGCCAAGGAAGTGGCGCCCCAGGCGCGGGCCGGCTACCTGCCCACGGCCTCCTTCGACTACCAGCTCTCGGGGGTCAAGCAGAACATCCTGCGCGCGGCGAACGTGACCTTCCCCACCGGGGAGACCGACTACGCCAGCACCAGCCTGCTGCTCACCATCACCCAGCCGATCTACAAGCCCCAGGCCTGGATCAAGATGGGCCAGGCCGAACTGGCCGTCAACCAGGCCCGGCTCAGCGTCGTCGCCGCCGAGCAGGACCTCATCCTGCGCGTCGCCGTCGGCTACCTGGGCCTGCTGGCCGCCAACGACGGCGTCGACCTGGCGCGCGCCGAGCGCATGGCCGTCGAGAAGCAGAACGAGGACGCCAAGCTGCGCCTGGAAAGCGGGTTGGGCACCGTCGCCCATGCCCAGGACACCGAGGCCCGCCTGAGCCTGACCCGGGCGCGCGAGATCGAGGCCGAGAACCGCGTCGAGGACGCGCGCCTGGCCCTCAAGGAAATCGTCGGCGAGAACGTCTCCGTCGTGCACGGCTTCAAGCGCGACTTCGCCGCCAGCACGCCGCTGCCCTCGGCGCCGGAACCCTGGGTCGACGCCTCCCTCGAGCAGAACCTCGCCCTGCAGGGGCGCGGCCTCGCGGTCGAGATCGCGTCCATGGAAGTGCGCCGGCAGCGGGCCGGCCACCTGCCCACCCTCGTCCTGAGCGGCAACCTCTCGCGCCAGGACGCCGGCGGCTCCATCTACGGCGAGGGCCAGAAGAGCGACGAG
>CAINDZ010000040.1 GCA_903847545.1 uncultured bacterium
ATGCGCTTGACAGCACAATCAGCAACGACTGAAAAGACGTTCACCTTCATTGCGCGAAGGAGGCCGGAAGGATGAAAAAGCATCTTTTTGGCGCGGCAGTCCTGATGATCATGGCCCTGGCGAGCAGCTTCGCCTTTGCCGTGACCATCGATGAAATCCAGGTCTATACGGCGGCCGGCGTCCCGGCCAGCCCCTACACCGGCCAAATCGTCACGGTCAGCGGCACGCTGCTCGAGTACCACAAGTACAGCACCGGCTCGGGCTACCTGATCGGCCCGGGCGGCCCCGGCATCTCGCTGTTCGGCGGCTCCGGTGATGCTGTCGCGATCGGCGACGAAGTCACGGTGACGGGCACCGTCGCCGTGTTCAGCGGCGAGATCCAGATCAACGTCACGAACTACACCCTGGTCTCGGCCGGTCCGCATCCGCTGACCCCCGAGCTCAAGACCATCGGCGCGACGCTGGCCTCGTACGAGAACGTCGGCCACTACGGCGCCATCGTCGGCACCGTCGCCCGCAAGACCACCTCGGGCACGCCGCCCCTGGTCACGGCGAACATCTGGGTCAAGACGGGGGCGCCGACGTCCCTGACCGACTCCATCCTGGTCTACTGCGACAAGGACTGCCAGATCGACGTCGGCAACGTCGCCGTCGGCGACCTCTTCCAGTTCTCGGGCCCGGTCGTGGTGTTCAACACCCAGATCGAGATCAAGCCCGTGCTGCAGACCGACCTCATCGAGAACCCGGGCGGCGACACGGCTCCCGTGATCACGGCGGTCAACTGCAACAACTGGTGCCCGCTGTCCACGACGGCCGTCACCGTGTCGGCCAACATCGTCGACAACGCCGGCATCACCTCGGCCTACCTGTTCTACCGGAACAGCGACGGCGTGACGCCGGGCGCGTGGACCCAGGTCGCCATGAGCGCCTCGGGCAGCACCTACTCGGCCACGATCCCGGGCGCCCACTCGTCGTCCCAGGTCGACTTCTACATCCAGGCGACCGACACCGGCGCCCAGACCGTGAAGAACCCCGGCAACGCGCCGACGTCGTTCTTCACCTTCGCGGTCGGCTTCCAGTCGATCTACGCGATGCAGTACGCGCACCCCGACAGCACCTCGCAGTCGAACGCGTTCAACAACAAGTTCCTGAACATCAAGGGCGTCGTCACCGCGGGCACCGGCGCCGCGACCAACGCCGCCAGCAAGTTCGTCGTGCAGGAGCTGGCCGTGAACCCGGCCACCAGCAGCTATGCCCACGGCGGCGTGCTGGTGTACGAGGGCTCGGGCAAGTACCCGTACTACCAGGGTGACGTGGTCGAGATCGGCGGCAAGGGCGGCGAGTACTTCGGCCTGACCGAGATGCTGCCCCACAACGCCGAGGCCGTGAACCTGGTCGACTTCGGCCATGCGCTGCCCGTGCCGGCCCGCGTCCACACGCGCGTTCTGAACGACGACATGACGTCGTCCGACGGCAACGGCGCCCTGGGCGAGGCCTGGGAGAGCGTCTGGGTGCAGACGTACAACGCGTCGGTCATGGACACCACCGGCCTGGCGCAGTACCACGAGTTCAAGGTCTCCGACACGGCCGCCCTGGCCGACACGATGATGGTCGATCCGTACCCCGTGCTGGCCTACACGCCGGTGCCGGGCCAGTGGATCACCACCACCGCGTTCGTGGACTACGAGTTCGGTCGCTTCAAGCTGCGGCCGGCCGACGACTCGTTCATCACGCTGGTGAGCGGCCCGTCCGGCGTCGGCAACGACGTCCCGACGATCGACAAGCTGGGCGGCTTCAAGTCGGTCAGCCCGAACCCGTTCAACCCGCTGACGAACATCAAGTTCGTCGTGAACAAGAACAACCTGGTCCAGCTGAACGTGTACAACATCCGCGGCGAGAAGGTCCGGACCCTGATCCAGGACAGCCTGCCCGCGAACGAGTACAACGTGGCCTGGGACGGCACTGATGACGCCGGCAAGAGCGTGGCGAGCGGCAGCTACTTCGCCCGCCTGCGCATCGGCAAGGAAGTCATGCAGGTCCGCCAGATGCAGCTGGTGAAGTAAGGATCGGACGATTCCGGGCCCTTGCCCGGGTCCGGACTCCTGAGCGCAAAACCTCCCCGTCGGCCACGGCTGACGGGGAGGTTTCTGCTTGATGCGCAGGCCCCGCCGCGAGATTCGTCACGAACTCTTGCCATCCGGGAACTCCCG
>CAINDZ010000041.1 GCA_903847545.1 uncultured bacterium
CGTCGAGTACAGCCTGCAGAAGAATGCCAACGACCGGTTGCACGCCGCGTTCCTGATCCGCACCGATCCCGAGGTGCGCGCCGACCCCGAGCGCTGGCTCGGCCCCTCGTTTCCCAACCTCGTCTTCCGGCGCACGCCGCACGGCATCGAGACCGAGATCGACCCCAAGGTCGTGGCCGAGGTCACGGCCGAGGGCCGCCGCCGGCGCAACATGTTCCTTTACGAGGGCGCGTTCTTCCTGGTGCTGTTGTTCGCCGGCTCGACCGTCCTGATGCTCTCGTGGCGGCATGCCGAGCGGTTCAAGCAGGCGCGCGAACTGTTCCTGGCCGGCGCCACACACGAATTCAAGACACCGCTGGCCAGCCTGCGCCTGTACAGCGAGACGCTGGCGCGCGAGGGCGTGCCCGAGGAGGCGCGCACGCGCATCCAGGGCCGCATGGTGCAGGACGTCATCCGCCTGGAGGCCCTCGTCGACGACATGCTGGCGATGAGCGCCGACGACACGTTCGCGATGGGACCGCGCATCCGGATGGACCTGCGCGAGGAGGCGCAGCGCGTCCTGGACGACCTGCGCCCGCTGGCGACGGATCACGGCGCGCGCTTCGAGCTGCATGCCGAGGAAGGCGCCGTCGTCTCGGGGCAACGACTGTTCTTCGCCCTGGCACTGCGCAACCTGCTGGTCAATGCCGTCAAGCACAGCAAGTCGCCCGTCACCGTCGAGGTGCGCGTCGAGCCCGGCGACAGGCATCACCGCATCGTGGTGACCGACAACGGGCCCGGCATCCCGCGCAAGCTGCAGCAGAAGGTGTTCGACTGCTTCTTCAGCACGACGGGACACCAGCGGCAGGGAGGCACCGGCCTGGGCCTGTACCTGGTGCGGCGCAACATCGAGAGCATCGGCGGCAAGGTCGACCTGCAGAGCGAGGAAGGCCACGGCTGCACGTTCACGCTGACGCTGCCGGCGGCGCCGGCCGAAGCCTGAAAGGAACCAGATGAAACGACGGATCCTGGTGGTCGAGGACGACGCGCACCTGGCGGACGGGTTGGCGATCAACCTCGAACTGGAAGGCTACGAGCCCGTGCTGGCGGGAAGCGCCGAGGACGGCCTGGCGGCGTGGCGCCGCGGCGGCGTGGACCTGATCCTCCTGGACGTGATGCTGCCGGGCATGGACGGCTTCGCCTTCTGCGGCATCGTGCGGCAGGCGGCCGACCGCGTGCCCATCCTGTTCCTGACTGCCCGGGGCGGCGGGCAGGACCGCATCCGCGGCCTTGACGAGGGCGGCGACGACTACATCACCAAGCCGTTCGACCTGCAGGAGCTGCTGGCCCGCATCAAGTCCATCTTCAGGCGCCAGGACTGGCTGCGCGGGCAGGAGGTGCCGCAGACGGTGCGCATCGGGCGCGCCGAGGTGAACCTGCGCACCTTCCAGGCCACGACCGACGAGGGCACGGTCGACCTGAAGGAGAAGGAGGCGATGATCCTGCGCCTGCTGTACGAGCAGCAGGGGCAGCCGGTCGATCGCCAGACCATCCTCGACCGCGTGTGGGGCTTCGACGCCTACCCCACCATGCGCACGGTGGACAACTTCATCCTGTCGCTGCGGAAGATCGTCGAGGTGGACCCGGGCAGGCCGCGCCACATCCTGACCGTGCACGGCGTGGGGTACCGGCTGGACTGCGACGCGCCCGCCGAATGAGCGGGTGACGAGTAAGCGGGCGCCGGTCGCGGGTCAGGCCTGCTCCTCGAGCAGGTGGCGCTGCCAGCCGTCGCGTCCGCGCCAGCGCGCCAGCGGGCGCATGGCCAGCAGGCCCGCGCGCCCGACGGACTTCTCGAGCCAGCGCACCTCGGCCAGCTTGGCCGCCAGTTCCGGGTCGGGCGCCGGCTTGAATCCCTGCTCGCGCAGCAGCAGCGTCCCCTTGGCCCGCAGGCTCAACTCGCACTGGAGCCGCAGCAGGCAGAGCATGTCGGCCACGACATCGGCCCTGAAGCTCTCGCGCAGCGACTGCAGGTAGCGGCCGACCGGCGTGGCCGTCACCTGTCCCTCGCGGATGAGCGCCAGCAGCTCGCTGTCCAGGTCGAAGCCGTGCCCCAGCCACCGCCGCAGCCGGTGCTCCCCCAGCCGCCATGCGGTCGTCATCGCCAGGGGCACGACGACCACGACGATGCCCGTCGACAGGACGGGGTGCACCATGAAGCGGTTGAACAGCGCGTGCACGCCCATCGCGACCACCAGCGCCCCCAGCCACGGGCGGCCGCTGCCGGCGCCGCGCCTTTCGCCGAACCCTTGGACCAGCAACCCGAAGACGGCCGTGGCGCCTCCGTGCATCACGGCCGTGCCGAAGCCGCGGATCAGCCAGACGAGCAGCGGCGCGTCGGGCAGCCGCGACAGGTAGTAGCCGTTCTCGACGACGGCGAAGCCGGCGCCGACGGCAAAGCCCAGGATGGCCGTGTCGACCAGGAACGCGGCGCGGCGCGTGGCGACGAGCCAGGCCACGAAGACGCCCTTGGCGACCTCCTCCACGACCGGCGCCACGTAGATGGCGAAGCTCCACGTCGGCAACTTCACCAGGCCCATCAGCGCCGTGTTGGCGAAGTACGTGACGGCGGCCGCCACCGCGCCGACCAGCAGTGCCCAGGCCACGCGCCGGCGAC
>CAINDZ010000042.1 GCA_903847545.1 uncultured bacterium
CCAGCCGCCGACATTCCCACCATCCCCCGGGAGGTGGCCGGTGACAGGGTGGGCGGGCCGGTTCTCCGGAACCGTCTCGCCCAGATCGTTTCCGGACCGGGGGCGGGTTCGCCCCCTGGGCTTCGCGAAGCCCTCCGCCCCCGGTCCTGCCTAAAGAAATCTTCCCATTGGTCGATTTTTTGCATTATGCTTATCACGGGAATCCTTGTCTCCTGGGGAGGATCGTGGACCTGCAAGCCCAACTGCCCTCGGATCGTCTGGCTGAAGACCTGGCGCGCCGAAGCGACCTGGAACAACTCGTAACCCGGGTGTCACGGTCCTTTGTCGGGCTGGGCTCGGACGATCTGGCGGCCGCCATCGAGCGGGCGCTCGCCCAGGCCGGTACGTTCGTCGCCGCCGACCGCTGCTACCTGTTCCAGTTCGACTTGGACGCCGCGACGATGACCAACACGCACGAATGGTGCGCCGACGGCATCGAGCCCCAGATCGGGATCCTGCAGGACCTGCCCCTGGCCATCTTCCCGTGGTGCCTCCGGATCCTCGCCGACGAAGCCTACATCGACACGCCGCTGGTCGACGACCTGCCACAGGAGGCCGCCGCCGAGAAGGCGATCCTCAAGGAGCAGGGCATCCAGTCCGTGCTGCTGGTGCGCCTGTGCAACCGCGCGGGCGAGGTGACGGGCTTCATGGGCTTTGACGCGGTGCGCGCCGTGCGCCCGTGGCGCACCGAGGACATCCAGCTGTTGACGGTCCTCAGCGACCTCGTGGCGGCGGCCCTCGAGCACGACGCCCTGATGCGCCGGCTCAGCGAAAGCGAGAGCCGCCAGCGCGCCACGCTCGAGGCGCTGCCCGACGTCCTGGTCGTGTTCGACACCCAGGGTCGCATCCTCGAGCTGAGCGTGCCCGAGGGGATGGAGCTGCCGGACGCGCTGCGGCGCCCCGTGGGCGTCAGCGTCTGGCGCGTGCTGGACGGCGCGGACCGCGCCGATGCCCGCGCGGCGGCGCAGAGGCTGCGGGACGGCCACCTGTTCGGCGAGTTCGGCTTCGCGCTGGGCGAGGGCGCGGAACGCAGCCACTTCGAGGGCCGCCTGACGCGCCACGGCTCCGGCCGCTACCTGGCCGTCATCCGCGACGTCACCAGCCGGCACCAGTCCGAGACGGCCCTGCGCGAGCTGGCGCTCGAGCTGACCTCGGCCGAGGAGGTGCAGCGCCGCGACCTGGCGCTGCAGCTGCACGACGGCATCGGCCAGGAACTGACGGCCGTCAACCTGCGCCTGCAGGCGCTTCGGCAGCGCACAGGCCAATCGGACGCCGAGCTGACGCAGGCGATCGGCATCCTGCAGGACACGATGCGCAAGACCCAGGACCTGACCTTCGACCTGAGCCCGACGGCGCTGTACGAACTGGGCCTCGGCCCCGCGCTGGCGGGTCTGGCGCGCCGCTACAGCGGCTCGGAGGGGCCGGTCATCGAGGTCGACATCAGCGGCGGCGCGCCGGCCCTGCCGACCGGGACGGCCGTGCTCCTGTTTCGCGTCGCCCGCGAGTTGCTGGTCAACGCCGTCAAGCACGCGCAGGCCGGGCGCATCGCCCTGAGGCTGGCGGTCGTGCGGGGCTCGGTGCGGATGACGGTGGCCGACGACGGGCGCGGCATGCCGGGAGACCCGATGTCGCTGGCGCAGGCCGGCCAGAGCGGCGGGTTCGGCCTATTCAGCATCCGCCAGCGGCTCGAGCCGCTGGGCGGGCGCATGGAGATCACGACCGGTCGCGGCACGATCGTGGCGATCACCCTGCCTTTCGATGAACAATCCCCCAACCGGACCAGGAGCGAAACGGCATGAGAATCGTCATCGCGGACGACCACGCATTGGTCGTCGAGGGCCTGAGGCTGTGCTTCGGGACCGAC
>CAINDZ010000043.1 GCA_903847545.1 uncultured bacterium
ATTCGTGCTATCATGGAGGGACCGACCGGAGCCCCGCGCCCCCCGGCACCCCATCACCCCTGGAGCTGCATCGCCTTGACCAGAAACAACTTGCGAACCCTCCCGGCGGACTTGGCCTGCGGAGCGTGTGCCCTGCTTGCCCTCCTGGGCGCCGCCCTGCCGGCCCGCGCCGTGGACGTCACCTTCCAGGTCCACATGCAGGCGCTGGTCGCCGCGGGGCAGTTCCAGCCGGCGACGGACGTCGTCGACATCGCGGGCAGCTTCAACGGCTGGGGCTCGACGCTGACGCCGCTGGCCGATGCCGACGGCGACACGGTGTACGCGGTGACGATCACCGGCTTCACCACCGGGCAGTACCTCGAGTACAAGTTCCGCCTCAACGGGTTGTGGGACGGCACCGAGGAGTTCCCGGGCGTCGGCAACAACCGCACCTATACGGTGGTCGACGGCGCCAACGTGATCGACGTCTGGTACAACGTGCGCGACGTCGGCGGCGGCGGCACGCAGGTGCCCGAGCTGCACTGGTGGAACGACACCGTCTTCTACGAGGTGTTCGTGCGCAGCTTCCAGGACGGCAACGGCGACGGCATCGGCGACCTGCAGGGGCTGACCGAGCGCCTGGACTACCTGAACGACGGCGACCCCGCCACGCACGACGACCTGGGCATCACCGGCATCTGGCTGATGCCGATCAACCCCTCGCCCAGCTACCACGGCTACGACGTGACGGACTACCGCGGCATCGAGCCCGACTACGGCACGTCGGCCGACTTCCAGGCCTTCGTGGCGGCGGCGCACGCGCGCGGCATCAAGGTCATCATCGACTTCGTGATGAACCACTGCTCGAGCCAGAACCCGTGGTTCCTGTCCTCGCGCGCCAACCAGGCGGGGTGGCGCGACTGGTTCCGCTGGTCGGCGTCCAACCCCGGCGGCACCGGCCCCTGGGGCCAGACGGTGTGGTGGCGCTCGAACGGGGCCTACTTCTACGGGCTGTTCGGGAGCGGCATGCCCGACCTGAACTACGACACCCCGGCGGTCAAGACCGAGATGTTCGGCGCGGCGTCATACTGGCTGGACACGGTCGGCGTGGACGGCTTCCGGCTGGATGCTGTGCTGTACATCGACGAGGACCCCGGCTCGCTGTTGAACACGCCCGGCACGCTGCAGTTCTGGCAGGACTTCAACACGAGCATCAAGGCCGGCACGCCCGCCGCGATGACCGTGGGCGAGGCCTGGACCACGACGACCACGGTGGCGCCGTACTCGGCGAGCGGCCGCCTGGACCTGTGCTTCGAGTTCGACCTGGCCGGCGCCATCGTCGGCGCCGTCAACGGCGGCGATGCCGGCTGGCTGGGCAGCAAGCTGGCGCAGGTGTGCGACGCCTACCGCTACCCGCAATGGGGCACGTTCCTGTCCAACCACGACCAGGACCGCGTGTTCAGCCAGCTGGGCGAGGACCCGGCCAAGGCGCGCGTGGCAGCCGGCCTGTGCCTGACGCTGCCCGGCGTGCCGTTCCTGTACTACGGCGAGGAGGTCGGGATGACGGGCACCAGCTCGGACCCGATCCGCCGCGCCCCCATGCAGTGGTCGACGGCCGCGAATGCCGGCTTCACCACCGGCACGCCGTGGGAGTCGCTGGGCGCGAACTGGCCGCAGAACAACGTCGCGCTCCAGTCGGCCGACGCCGGCTCGCTGCTGGCCTGGTACCGCCGGCTGATCGACGTGCGCGAGGCGGCCCCCGCGCTGCGCCGCGGCACCTGCGCGGTGCTGGGCTCGACCGCGGCGCCGGTGCTGGCGCTCGTGCGGCGCGACTCGACCGCGACCCCGGTGCAGACCCTGCTCTGCCTGGCCAACACCTCGACGATGGCGCAGGGCGGCGTCGCCCTCACCGTGCCGGCCGGCGCACTGGCCGCGGGAACCTACCGCGGCACCGACCTGCTCGACCCGACCGACGTGCGCACCTTCACCGTCGACGCGAACGGCATCGTGGCCGGCGTGGGGCTCGCGGGCCAGGTCGTGAAGGTGTTCGAGCTGGCGCCGCTGGCCACGCCCGTGGCTCCCGTGCTGCCGCGCACCGGGCTGTTGCTGGAACAGAACCGGCCCAACCCCTTCAACCCCTCCACCACGCTTCGCTACGCGCTCGACGAGCCGGGACGCGTGCGCATTGCCGTCTACGATGCGCGCGGGCGCGAACTGGCCGTGCTGCTGGACGAGGAGCGCCCCGCCGGCCCCGGCGAGGCGACCTGGCAGGGGCGCGACCGCGCAGGGCGCGAGGTGGGCGCGGGCGTGTACTTCGTGCGGGCGGATGCCGGCGCCGCGACCAGGATGGTGAAGGCCACGCTCGTGAAGTGAGCGTGGCCCGTCACCACGGCGCCTGCGGCTACTTCAACATCGTCACCTTCCGCACGTCCACCTGCCCCGCGGCCCGCGTCTCGACGAAGTACAGCCCCGAGGCCACGCGCGCGCCCGCATCGTTGCAGCCGTTCCACGCAACCTCGCCCTGCGCTGCGGGCACCGGGCCGTCCAGCAGCGTGCGCACGAGGGCGCCGCGCGCGTCGAACACCTTCATCGTGACGGGACCCGGCGCCGGCAGCGCGTAGCGCAGCGTGATCGCCGGGTTGAACGGGTTGGGCAGGCAGCGCACCGCCAGGGGCGCGGCGGGCGCGCCCGTGCCCGCGGGCTCGGTGGGATTGTTCGCGACGTTGAAGTAGTCCAGCACGTTGCCCAGCAGGGCGGCGCGGTGCGGCAGCGGCGACTTGACGGGATCGATGACGTACATCAGGTCGTGGTCCAGCGACACAACCTTGTTTGTGCCGTTGACGTTCAGTGTGGCGGCCGCGTACGGGTAAGGCGTCGACACGCCGTCGGGGGCCGTGAACTGCGCCAGCCGGACGGCCGTGGGCTGGGGTTCGACGCGGTCGAAGTCGTTCGGGGTCGCGCATCCGCCGTAGGCGATCCAGTCGGCGGCCGTTGTGAACACGGGGTTGCCGGCGACGGCGACAACGCGCGGCGAGGCCTGGCCGCCGATGTTGTCGCGCACGTCGGGGTCGCCGTAGACGAGGCCCATGCGCGTCTCGAGGAACGTGCGATTGGCGGCGCCCGAGGCGTACAGGCTGTTGGCCAGGTCGTCGCCGCTCATGAACAGGTCGCGCCCGCCCAGCCCGAACCAGGCGTTCAGCAGCCCGACATCGTTGCCGGGATCGCCGTTGAAGTCGCCGTTGGACAGCGTGGGCGTGTACAGGTCGCCGCTCGTGTAGAGCATGTCGGTGTAGCCGTCGACCTGCGCCAGGGTGGCGCGCCCGCCCAGGCCGTTGCCGGCGCCCGAGGTCGGGGCATGCGTCTCGTACAGGTCGTAGTCCTGCCCCCGCGCCAGGCCCAGCGCGCGCATGGAGCCGTACCACTCGTCCGCGCCGCCGCGGAAGCCGCCGTCGTTCCACAGCAGCACCGTCGGTTGGCGGCCGGTTGCATCCTGCAGCGAGGGCAGGCAGTGCACCGTGTAGAACCCGGGATACTTGAGCGGGTCGGGGTCGCCCCACGCCTCGCGGTCGAGCGGCGCATAGGCCGTGCGCACGTCGGCGCCGACGGCGTCGGTGGCCGCGAAGTAGTACTGCAACACGTCGCCCGGGAAGAGCATCCCCGTGTCGGGCAGGTCGAAGTTGTAGCGGTTGGCGATCACCGTGCCGGCCGCGGTCCTGGTCACGGCGCCGGTGACCGAGCCCGCGACCTGCCCCGGCGCCAGCGCCGTGCGCATCGCGTCGGTGAACAGCGGGTTCTTCGTGGCGAATTGCCACCACATGACCGGCCGACCGCTGAGGGCGCCGCCCGAGCGCGGCGTGACGTCGATCCAGATGCTGTCGCCGGGGTCGTTGCGGCTGTGGGACCGTGCCGAGACGTTCGCGGCCATGTCGAAGCGGCACGAGTTGCGCCCCAGGTTGGCCAGGTCGACGTCGCCGATGGCCGGGAACACGTCGTTGGCCATGCGGAGTTCGGTGGCGGCGATGCGGGCGCCCGCCGTGGGGTAGACCTTGATGCTGGCGTTGTCGAAGTACGGCGCCGGCGAGGCGTTGGTCCCGTCGCACCCGTAGCAGAACATCCAGCCCAGCTCGGCGATGCCGAACTGCACCTGCACCTGCGTGACGCCCGGCACGACCAGGTCGTCCACCTGGTTGACCGACCGCAGCCAGGACGGCCCCCCGTAGTACACGAAGTTGCGGTCCACCCACGGGGCGTTCGTGATGTCGCCGCCGGCCGTGGAGCGGATGCTCCAGGTGTAGAAGATC
>CAINDZ010000044.1 GCA_903847545.1 uncultured bacterium
GCCCACTCCCGGCGTCCAGGGTCCGGCGACCTACTTCACGAGGCGCCGGATGGTGCCCCGCAGCTGCTCGGGGCGCACCGGCTTGTCCAGGATCACGTCGGCCCGCGTCCAGCTCGCGGCCTCGTCCGAGCCGGCCGAGAAGTCCAGGCCCGTCGCCGAACGCACGGCCGTCAGCAGGATCACCGGCACCTCGGGGAACAGCCGCTTCGCCCGGTGGCAGAGCACGAAGCCCGAGTCCTGGTGCTCCATCATCAGGTCGACGACGGCCAGGTCGGGGATGCACGACAGCAGGGCTTCCTCGCCCTCCTCCTGCCCGTGCGCCTTGACGACGGTGTGGCCGTCGGCCTGCAGGATCGCCGAGACCTGTTCCAGCAGGTCGATGTCGTCGTCGACGACCAGGATGGTCAGGGGCCGGGTCGCCCCGGCGGCTTCGTGGCTCATGCGAGCACCTCGCGTTGTTCGTAGTGCGTGTGCAGCAGCTCGTGGCTCAGGGGGCCCAGCGGCTCGCCCAGGAACTCCCGGTACAGGCGCTGCACCTCCTCGTTGCGGTGGCTGACCCGCAGGCTGTCGTCGCGGTCGATGGAGTAGAGGGCGCCCATGCGCGCCTTCACCGCCGCCAGGTCGGCGCCCAGCGGTTGGCCGCCGCCGTTGATGCAGCCGCCGGGGCAGGTCATGACCTCGACGAAGTGCAGGTCGCTGCGCCCGGCCCGGATCTCCTCCATCAGCCGGCGCGCCTGGCCCAGGCTGGAGACGACGGCGGCGCCGATCTCGAGGTCGCCCACCTTGACGCGCAGCTCCTTGCAGCCCTGCATGCCGCGCAGGTCCTCGATCCGGTAGTCGTGCATCTCGCCGCCGGTGATCAGGAAGTACGCGCTGCGCACCGCGGCCTCCATGACGCCGCCCGAGGCCCCGAACAGCTTGCCGGCGCTCGAGCGCTCGCCGAACGGCGTGTCGGCCGTCTCGGGCGCCTGCGCCGCCGGGTCCACGCCGGTGATGCGGAAGAGCTCGGCCAGTTCGCGCGTCGTCAGCACGTAGTCCACGTCCGACGTGCGGTCGCGCCCCATCTCGGGCCGCGCCGCCTCGAACTTCTTGGCCGTGCACGGCATGATCGAGACGCTGACGATGTCCGCCGGGTCCAGCCCCGCCTGCTTCGCGTAGAAGGTCTTCACGACGGCGCCCATCATCTGCTGCGGGCTCTTGCACGTGGACAGGTTGCCGCGGAACTCGGGGTAGAACTGCTCGACGAACTTGATCCAGCCGGGGCTGCAGCTCGTGAACATCGGCAGGGCGCCGCCCCCGGTGACGCGCTTCACCAGCTCGCTGCCCTCCTCCATGATGGTGAGGTCGGCCGCGAACGAGGTGTCGAACACCCGCGCGAAGCCGGCGCGCCGCAGGGCGGCCACCATCTTGCCGTCGAAGTCGACGCCGGGCTCGAAGCCGAACTCCTCGGCGATGGTGACCGACACCGCCGGCGCGTGCTGCACGACGACCGTCTTCGCGGGGTCGGCCAGCGCGCGCATCACCTCGGCCACGTGGCTGCGCTCGGTGAGGGCGGCGGTGGGGCAGGCCAGGATGCACTGCCCGCAGTTGATGCAGCTGGAGACGTTCAGGCCCTGGTCGAACGCCGTGCCCACGAACGCCTTGCTGCCCCGGTTGATGAAGTCGATGGCCGCCACGCCCTGGATCTCCTCGCACACCCGCACGCACTTGCCGCACAGGATGCACTTGTCCGGGTCGCGCACGAGGGCGGGGCTGGACATGTCCTTCGGCCGGGGAGTGCGCGGCCCGCGGAACAGGCGGTCGCGCACGCCGTGCTCGCGTGCCAGTTGCGCCAGGTCGCAGTTGCCGTTGCGCGCGCAGTACAGGCAGTCGTCCGGGTGGTTGTTCAGCAGCAGCTCCACGATCATCTTGCGCGTGGCCAGCACCTGCGGCGTGCGGGTTCGGATGACCATGCCCTCGGCGACGGGATGCGAGCACGACGGCACCAGCCCGCCGAACCCCTCGACCTCGACCACGCACATGCGGCAGGTGCCCGACGGCAGCAGGCCCTCCATGTGGCACAGCGTGGGCACATGCACGCCGCCGCGCCGCAGCGCCTGCAGGATCGTCTCGCCCTTGGCGGCTTCCAGTTTCTGGCCGTTGGCCTCGATGACGAACATGGCGGTACCTCAGTGCCCTGCGGGCTGGGTGAATTCGATGTCGCAGCGCAGGCAGCGCCGTGCTTCGCAAAGGGCCCGGTCCTCGGGGATGGCCAGGTCCACCTCCAGGAAGTTGCCGCTGCGCGCGGCCACCGGCAGGTGGTCGGGGCGCAGGCGCGGGACCGGCGCGTCCTCTTCCTCGTCGCCGCCGACGGGCGGGATGTACGTGTCGGGCAGGGCCACCCGGTGCACCAGCTTCAGCTGCCGGCCGCCCAGGAAGCGGTCGATCATCAGCGCGGCCTGCTTGCCCGCGGCCACCGCGGCGATCACGGTGCTGGGCCCGGTCACGACGTCGCCGCCACCGAAAACGCCCGGCTCGCTGGTCAGGCACGACTCGGGGTGCACCGTCAGGCCGCCCCAGCTCTTCACCTTCAGGCCGTCCAGCGCCTGCGCCTCGGGCTCCTCGGAGATGGCCACGATGAGCGTGTCGAGGTCGGCCGTGAACTCGCTGCCCGGCACCGGCACAGGGCGCGCCCGGCCGCTGTCGTCGCGGTCGCCCAGCTCGTTGCGCTGGAACTCGATGCCCGTGAGCCGCCCGCCCGCCGAGCGCACGCCCACCGGCGCCACCAGCGTCTCGATCGTGACGCCCTCCTCGAGGGCCGCCTCGATCTCCTCGGCGTAGGCCGGCATCTCGCCGCGGGTGCGGCGGTAGAAGACGGTCACGCTCTCGACATCGCGCTGGCGGATGGCCACGCGCGCGGCGTCCAGCGCGCTGTTGCCGCCGCCGACGATGCCGACGCGACCGCGGGCCGCCTCCTGCCCGTGCAGGTTGTAGGCCTTCAGGAACGCGATGCCCGGGAGGATGCCTTCCACCTCGTCGCCCGGCAGGCCCAGCCGCTTCGACTGGTGCGCGCCGATGGCGACGTACACCGCGGCGAAGCCCTGCTGCCGCAGGCCGGCGACCGTGAAGTCGCGGCCGAGCGCCTGCCCCGGCGCGAACGTGACGTTCCCGTTCAGCAGCCCGGCGATCTCCTTGCGCAGCACCTCGCGCGGCAAGCGGTAGGCGGGGATGCCGGCCACCAGCATGCCGCCGGCCTCGGCCTCCTTCTCGAAGACCGTGACGCGGTGGCCCAGCTGCGCCAGCGCGCTGGCCGCCGTCAGCCCGGCCGGCCCGGCGCCGACCACCGCCACGCGCGGCCCGTCCTTGCGGGCCGGCCTGACGGCGGGCTTGAACGTGGAGGGATCGACCTTGTCCACGACGAACCGCTTCAGGTGGCGGATGGCTATGGGCTCGCCGCCCGTGCTGCCGCAGCGGCACGCCGTCTCGCACGGGTGGTGGCACACGCGCGCGCAGGCCGACGGGAACGGGTTGGCCGTGCGGATGGCCTGGTACGCCTGCTCATAGTCGCCGTGGCTGATGTGCGCCACGTACTTCCACACCTCGGTGCCCACGGGGCAGCCGCCCTGGCACGGCGCGCCCACCAGCTCGCGGCAGGTGCCCGCCGGGCAGTGGCGGTCGTAGAGGTGCGCCTCGTACTCGTCGCGGAACCAGCGCAGCGTGGCCAGCACCGGGTTCGGCGCTGTCTGGCCCAGCCCGCACAGCGAGCTCTTCTGGATGGCCTCGCCCAGCTCCCACAGGTGCATCACGCCGCGCACGCGCAGCAGCGTGTCCAGGCCCTCCTCGTGGCGCCGGTTGTGCGTCAGAGCCTCGAGGATCTCGAGCATGCGCCGGGTGCCCTCGCGGCACGGGATGCACTTGCCGCAGCTCTCGCTCTGGATGAACTCCATGAAGTACTTCGCCAGGTCGACCATGCAGGTCGTCTCGTCCATGACGACGAGCCCGCCCGAGCCCATGATGGCGCCGAATTTCCTGAGGTCCTCGTAGTCGCAGGCCAGGTCCAGGTGCGGCTCGGGGATGCAGCCGCCGCTCGGCCCGCCGATCTGCACGGCCTTGCATCGCCGCCCGTTGGGGATGCCGCCGCCCGCGCCGAAGACCACGTCGCGGATGGGCGTGCCCATCGGCACCTCGACCAGGCCGGTGCGCCGCACCATGCCCGACAGCGCGAACACCTTCGTGCCCTTGCTGCCCGCCGTGCCCAGCGCCGCGAATGCGGCCGCGCCGCGCTGCATGATCGACGCCACGTTGGCGAACGTCTCGACGTTGTTGATCACCGTCGGCTTGCCGAACAGGCCCGACTGGATGGGATACGGCGGGCGGGGCCGCGGCATGCCGCGCTTGCCCTCGATGGAGTGCATCAGCGCCGTTTCCTCGCCGCAGACGAAGGCGCCGGCGCCCATCTTGATGACGATCTCCAGGTCGAAGCCGCTGCCCAGGATGTCGTGGCCCAGCAGCCCGTACGCCTTGGCCTGCGCGATGGCCAGCTTCAGGTTCTCGATGGCCAGCGGGTACTCGGCGCGGATGTAGACGTACGCCTTCGAGGCGCCGATGGCGAAGCAGCCGGTGACCATGCCCTCGAGCAGGCGGTGCGGGTCCGACTCGCACACGGCGCGGTCCATGAACGCGCCCGGGTCGCCCTCGTCGGCGTTGCAGATCATGTACTTCTGCTCGCCCGGCGTCTCCAGCGCCATCTTCCACTTGCGGCCGGTGGGGAAGCCGCCGCCGCCGCGACCGCGCAGGCCGCTGGCGATCACGTCCTCGACCACGTCCTCGCGCCGGCGCCCGTGCAGCACGCCGTGCAGCGCCGAGTAGCCGCCGCGCGCGATGTACTCGTCGATGGAGTTGAAGTCGATGATCCCCGAGTTGGCCAGCACCCAGCGCCTCTGGATCGCCAGGAAGGGATGCTCGCCCAGGTCGCGCACGCCGGCCCACGACTCGAGGCCCGCGACTGGGAACTGGCCCAGCGCCGCGTCGGCGGGCGCGCGCCCGGCCAGCACCTCGTCCAGCAGCGCGTCCACGCGGTCGGCCGTGACGTTGCCGAACGACACGCGCGCGCGCCCGGGCATCTGCACGTCCAGCATGGGCTCCTCGGAGCACAGCCCGATGCAGCCCACGCGGCGCACCTCGACGTCAAGGCCGCGCTCGGCGCAGTAGGCCTGCGCGCGCGCCAGCGTGCGGTCGGCGCCGGCGCCCAGGCCGCACGTGCCCGAGCCGACGAAGATGACGGGCTTCTCGACTCGCTCGCCGCGCAGCGCGGCGACCAGCGCCTCGCAGCGCGCGGCGTCCAGGTCGAACGGTCCCGAGCGCAGGGCCTTCAACAGTTCCGGCGCGGGGTAGGGGGCGGCGTCCCAGCACGAGGGGCGACGTTCGTCAGGCGTCCGCATGGGTCGTTTCCTCCTGCCGGCACTCGTCCAGGATGCGCTGCAGCTTCAGCGGCGTCACCTTCGCGTGGAACTGCCCGTTGATGTTGACCACCGGCGCCAGCCCGCACGCGCCCATGCACGCGACCACTTCCAGGCTGAACTGCCCGTCGCGCGTCGTCTCGCCGGGCCGGATCTTCAGCGCGCGCGTGACCATCTCCAGCGCCTTGGCCGAGCCCTTCACGTGGCACGCCGTGCCGCGGCACACCATCACGTGGTGCCGTCCCTTGGGCTGGAAGCGGAACATGTTGTAGAAGGTGGCGACCCCGTAGATCTTGCTCGTCGGCAGGTTCAGGGCCTGGCCCACGCCGGCGATGGCCTGGCGCGACAGGTAGCCGTCCCGCGCCTGCACTTCCTGCAGGATGGGGATGAGGCTGTCCCGGCCGGCATCGGGATGAGCCTGCAGGATCAGGTCAACGTCCTTCACGTCGGGCATGCGGCCTCTCCTTGTTCGGGGCCCGGGCGGTGGCGATGTCGGGCGCCGGCGACCGGGCCCGGGGGCGGCATGGGGCCGTTGGGTGGCGCCCACGAACTGCTCCTATCGGCACACTGTGAAAAAATTAACAGATTTAATGTGGTGAGGGCATTTTCGGAAGTCAACCCGCGAGTTGGGGAATGGTGCGCCAAACTGATATGGGTTTCCAAAACCGACAAAGACATATTTGACAGACGGTTGACTAGGGTTTCGGGTCTCCCGGGTATGGCCGCGGCGCCGATTGTGGCGCGTGAGTTGATATAAAGTGTGATCTTGTCCGGTAAGCGCCGCGCTCCCCGGCAAACCCTCCGGGACGGCAGCGGCCCCCGGACCATACGGTCCGGGGGCCGCCTGCGCCGTGGCGCTGTCCCTGGTGTCTAGGGCATCAGCGCGATCGTCGTCGCGAACGTCTGCGAGGTGTTCTTGGCTCCCGCCGACGCCTTCACGTTGGCGTACCAGGTGAACTCCGCGTAGGTGTCGCCGGTCCCGCGCAGCTGCAGCGAGTTGCCCTTGACCGTAGCCTCGGACTCGCTGACCGGGATGTTGATGGAGGTCATCCCGCTCGCCGCGCCGCCGGTGGCCGTGAACGCGCCCTCGTAGCTGAGGAACTGCACGACCTGCCCCGAGGCGTTGACGAGCGCCAACCCGTCGGGCGCGCCGTTCTCGAGGCCCGCGAACGTGACCGAGACCACGCCGTAGCCGTTCTGCTTGTTGGCGATGGTGCCGGACAGCGCCTTGGTGGCGTACACCGCGCCGTTGGCGCCGTTGTAGCCGACCACGGTCCAGCCGGTCAGCACCGTGCCGGCCGGGCCCGCCACCTCGACGAACTCGCTCGCGTCGGTGCCGGCGTTATCGTAGTGGAACTCGTTGATCCACACGTTGGCCAGGGCAGGCGCCGTCACCGTGACCGGCGCCGTGTCGACGCCCTGCGCGCCGCTGTTGTCGGTCACCGTCAGCGTGGCGGTGTACGAACCGGCCGCCGCGTAGGCATGCGTCGGGTTGGCCAGCGTGCTGGTCGCGCCGTCGCCGAAGTTCCACGACCATGACGCGATGGTGCCGTCGCTGTCGGTCGAGCCGGCCGACGAGAACGAGATGGTCGCGCCCGTCGTCCCGCTGTAGGGGCCGCCGGCCTGCGCCACCGGCGCCACGTTCGGCGCCGTGATCGTGACCGGCGACGTGTCCGATGCCTGCGCGCCGCTGTTGTCGGTCACCGTCAGCGTGGCGGTGTACGAACCGGCCGCCGCGTAGGCGTGCGTCGGGTTGGCCAGCGTGCTGGTCGCGC
>CAINDZ010000045.1 GCA_903847545.1 uncultured bacterium
GAACATGATCCTGATCTCGCACGTCACGTGCATGATCGTCGGCATGTTCTTCTCGACGGCCTGCGGCCTGACGGCGCTGATGGGCGGGCGCAGTTCGCTGCGGCGGCTGTCCGAGCTGACGTTCCTGTTCCTGCTGGTGGGCGGCTGCATCCTGGGGCCCATCGTGCAGAAGTACGCCTTCGACGCCTACTGGACCGGCTGGCCGTTCGGCGGCGACTGGACGGACAACAAGCTGGCCGTCGGCGCGCTGGTGTGGCTGGTGGCGGGACTGCGCTGCCGGCGCTCGGAGCCGGGCCGCCCCGTCGGCAAATGGTGGGCCGTGGCCGCGATGGTGGTCATCTTCATCGCCTACGGCATCCCGCACAGCATCCACGGCTCGACGCTGAACTACGAGACCGGCCAGCACATCCAAGCGCTGGCCCGCGGACTCGGGTTGCAGGTGGGCTGAGCGCGTCGCGCAGCGTGACGAACGGCGCAGGCGCGGCTCCCGGGTCGCGCCTGCCGCTTTTTCGGGGCCTTGACGCTTATGGGGAATGTATGTCATGCGGCGGCACGTGGCGCCGCGCAGCCGGAGAGGCAGGCGCCGATGAGGGAATTCCTGACGGGACCGGACAGGTTACTGATCCCGCTCTACCTCGGGTTCATCGCGATGTGGGTGTGGGGGATCGTCGAGGGGCGCCGGAAGGCGGCACGCGAAGCGGCGGCTTCGGCCAGCATCCGGGAACTGAAGCGGCGGCTGTGGGACGCCACGGATTGGGGCTCGGTCCAGGACCCGGAAATCGGCGCGCTGATCGTCCGCGCCGAAAGGGCCGATCGCGCGGCCCGCGGCGCCGAGCGCGTTGCCGTCGCGGCGCTGACCGGGGGCAGGCGGGACGGCCCCGTGGCGGCCGATCGGCTGGCGGCTGGCCAGGCCGATTACGCCATTGACGCCGAGGGGGAACTCGAGCGCCTGCTCACCCGCCTGCGCAAGGACCTGCCGCCGGCCGCCTTGGCCGAGTTGGAATCCTCGCAGGCCGCCTTCCGGGACTACCGCGACGCCCATGTGCGCCTGTGTCGCGACTTCCGTGACGGCGACAGCCGCCTGCTGGTGCGCCACTACGCCAGCGAGGCCGTCACGCGCGCCCGCCTCCTCGACCTCGAGGACATTGTCGCGGCCGCCCGCCTGAAGTCCTGACCCGGGCGCGCCGTCGCGACCGCCGTCATGGCCCCGGCGCGAAAAATCGCCCGGCCATGCCAACCTTTTGCCAGCCGCCGTCGTCTTGATCCCCATGAAGGCATGATCCGCCGCCAACGTGCCCGGGGGGCCGCCGCGTGACGACTCGCAGCGCAGGATCCGCGACACCTGCCGACAGGCTTTCGCAGCCGGCGCCGGATGCGGCCCTGGTGGCCCTTGCCGTCGCCGGCGACCGGGAGGCCTTCGAGCAGATCTACCGGCGGCACGTCGCGCGCGTCCACGGCCTGTGCCTGCGCCTGGCCGGCGATCGCCAGCGGGCCGAGGGGCTGACGCAGGACACGTTCGTGAAGGCCTGGGTGGCGCTGGACACGTACGGGGGGCAGGCGCCCCTGGGCGCCTGGCTGGGGCGCATCGCGGTAAACCGCTGGCGCGACCAGTGGCGGGCCGACAAGCGCGCCCGGCTCCGGCTCGTCGGCGGCGACGAGGACGCGTGGGACGGGACCCCGGCCTCGCCGGCGGCCGTCGTGGCCGGGGGCGCCGTGCCGCTGCTGGCGGGCGTCGACCTCGAGCGGATGATCGCGCGGCTGCCGGAGGGCGCGCGCACGGTGTTCGTCCTGCACGAGGTCGAGGGCTACCCGCAGGCGGATGTCGCCGCGATGCTCGGGGTCAGCGAGGGCACCATCAAGTCGCAGATGCACCGGGCGCGGCGCCTGCTCCGCGTCATGTTCACCGAACCGGGGAAGGAACGCCATGATGCGTGACCAGGCGAAGGCGCGCGACGCGGGCGACGACGGCTTCGACGCCCGGCTGGTCGAACTGGCAGCCGTGCTTCGCGAAGACGGCGTGGAGCCGGACCGCGACCTGTGGCCGGATATCAGTGCCGCGCTCCCGCCGCGGGCGGTGGGCCGCCCTCGCGCCGCAACGGGCGAGCGGTGGCGGGAGTGGGCGGGCGCCGCGCTGGCGGCCTCGGTGCTGCTGGCGATCGGGTTCGGCCTGGCCGGTCGCGGGCCTGCCGAGGGCCCGGCGCGCGGGGCGGCGACAACCGCCGGCACCACTGCCGACCGTGCGGGAACCACCGCGGGCCTGGGCGCAGCCCGGCAGGGCCTGCAGGCCGTGGACGCGGCCTTCGACGACCTGCAGGCGGCGCTGCGGCAGGCGCCCGACGACCCCGAACTGACCCGACTCGTGATGTTGATCCACCACTCGCGCAGCCGCCTCCTCCGCCTGCAGGCGGACGGGGGCGCCCGGGGCGCCGCCGGCGGCCGGGGCTGACGTGAAAACCCGAAGGAGTACCGTCATGTCGAGGATCGAGAAGAACGTGCGTTTGCTGGCCATCGCGGTGCTGGCCCTGGCGACGGGCACGGTCGCGGCGGGGGCGGGTTCCGGGGCCGCCGCGCCGCGTCCCGTCAACGAGCAGGGCAGCATGCCGGCCGACGGCCAGGTCACGATCGAGAACGTGGCCGGATCGGTGAAGGTCGTCGCCTGGGACCAGCCGGCGATCCGGGTCACGGGCACGCTCGGGGAGGACGTGCGCAAGCTCGAGTTCAGCGCGGGCGCGCGCAGCGTCGTCAAGGTCGTCTACCCCGAGCACCGCAGCTTTCACCTCAACGGCCGCGGACACGGGAGCAAGGACGGGCAGGAATCCGATGATTCCGCGGCCGACGAAGGCGCGCGCGCCGACCTCACGGTGAGTGTGCCCCGCGGCTGCCGGCTCGAGGTCGAGGTCGTCTCGGCCGGCGTCGACGTGTCGGGGCTGACCAACGAGGTCACGGTCACGGCGGTCAGCGGCAACGTCGACGTGCGCGGGGCCTGCGAACGCCTCGAAGTCGCCAACGTCAGCGGCGACGTCGCGGTGGACGGCGCCGGCCGGCGGTCCGAGGTCACGACCGTCTCGGGCGACCTGCGCGTCCAGTGCGACGATGCCGAGTTGCAGGTCGAGACCGTGACCGGAGACGCGCTGGTCGACTGCAACCGCCTGCGCAGCCTCGAGGCGAACACCGTCAACGGCACGATCACGATGTCCGGCCGCCCGGCCGCCGGCTCCCGGATCGAGGCCGAATCCGTCAACGGCAGCCTGACCATCGCGATGCCGTCGGATGTCAGCGCGGCCTTCGACGTCTCGACGTTCAACGGTTCGATCGAGAACGCCTTCGGTCAGAAGCCGGAGCGGACCGACAAGTACGTTCCCGGCCAGGAGCTGAAGTTCACGAACGGCAAGGGCGAGGCCGACGTGAAGTTGAACACGCTCAACGGGAAGGTCGTCATCACGAAGAAGTGACGTGGCGTTGGCGGCAGCGAGGCGTGCTCCACAAACGGAATTCCCGGGCTGTCCTCGGCCTTCGGCCTGCGGATTGCCCGGGAATTCCGTTTGTGGAGCACGCCTCGCTGCTGTCGACGGCGACGTCGCTTTCGCCATCTCGGCCGCTGACGTCGGCGATGTGGCCGACGTTGGCGCTGTCGCCGACGGGCTAGCGGAAGAGGGACTTCACGCTGCCCCACGACGCGGGGGTGTTCGGGACGACGGCCTCGGTGCTGACGGCGTCGAGATACGCGAAGTGCTGGTTCGCGTTCTGCAGGCAGCGGAAGCGCAGCGTGGCGCTCGTGTTGTCGGCGATGAACGTGAAGGTCTTGGGCGCGTACGCGACGATCCCGGAGAGGTTCGTGTGCGAGAACACCTGCGACTGCGCATCGGCATCGACGGTGATCTGGCAGGTGCCGTCGCGGCCGGAGCTGGCCATCGTGCCGAGCATGAACGAGATGGAGTAGGGGGTGCCGGGCACGGTGGCGAACGTCTGCTGGATGCCGCCGGCCGTGTACACGTAGCAGGCCAGGTCCACGACGTGCAGCCCGTCCGGGGCAGGCGCCCCGCCCGAGGAGCCGAAGGTCCACTCGACGCCGTTGTCGGTCGTGACCCACCCCGGGATGATGGTCGAGCCCCCCGAAACGATCATCCAGCTGACGGTCCCCGAAGTCGGCTCGAACGACCCGTTGACGATCTGCGCCCCCGCCCCGCCGGCCGTCCCCAACGCCGCCAAAACCACCAGTGCCGTGATCAAACGATGCATGCCAATCCCCCAAGTTTGAGTAAAAAACAGAGCGAAATTGTATTATATCCCGAGCATATTTCAATAAGGGTGATCCGTAGCTCGTGGTCGTCGCGTCCCAGCGCGGCGATGCGGTGACAACGACGTCCCGGGCTATCCGCAGGCCGAAGGCCGAGGACTGCC
>CAINDZ010000046.1 GCA_903847545.1 uncultured bacterium
CGTGGGATCACTCCCCCTGGCCGTTAGCCAGCACCCTGCCCTGCGGA
The DNA here is from genome assembly GCA_903847545.1 of uncultured bacterium. Classification (GTDB taxonomy): domain Bacteria; phylum Krumholzibacteriota; class Krumholzibacteriia; order LZORAL124-64-63; family LZORAL124-64-63; genus CAINDZ01. The sequence continues at coordinate 48 of CAINDZ010000046.1, forward strand.
GCTCGGACTTTCCTCGGACCTCCCGAATCACAAGGATTTGGGAGGCACGCGACTGCCTCCCCGGCTTCTCACGCGTAAGAAGATAGCGCCGCACGGCGTTGATGTCACCGGGCTTTTCGGCAGGCGCCCCGCGGGGCCGTCTCAGGCGTCCAGCGCCCGGTTGGCCAGGGCGTCGGCATGCGCGTTCTGCTCGCGCCGGACGTGCGTGACCTCGAACTCGGCCATGCCGCGGCTCATGAAGGCCACTTGCTGGTACAGGGGGCGCAATTCGGGGCTCTTGACCCGGTAGACGCCAAGCAATTGGCGGACAATGAGTTCGCTGTCCAGCTGCAGGTGGACCCGCTTGACGCCCCACTTCAGGCAGAACTCGAGGGCGGTGACGACGGCGCGGTACTCGGCCATGTTGTTGGTGGCGCGGCCGATGGCCTCGCTGTGCTCGGCCAGGTCCTCGCCGGCCCGGCGGGAGAACACGATGCCGATGGCGGCCGGGCCCGGGTTGCCGCGGCTGGCCCCGTCCGTGTGGATCTCCATAACGGCCTTGCCGCGGGTCGGCAGCGGGCTGCGCGCGAGGCCGGCGGCCGCGGGCAGGGTTGGCCACTGGCCAGCCGCCTCGCCGGCGCCGGCCGGGCTGTCGTCGCGTTCGCCGTCGGGCGCGCCGCCCCCACCTGTCCCGGACGCCACACCGGACTCGGCCTCATAGGCGTCGGGCTCGTGCTCGGCCTGCAGCTCGCGGCGCCAGATGGCCAGGCGGCGGCGCAACTCGCGCACCGAAAGCCCGCACTCGCGGGCCAGCGTGCGCAGGTCGCCGCTGCGCTCGAGCGCGCGCAGCAGGTCGGTCAGGGTCTGGGGTTCGGTGCCGGTCATCGGTGTGTCTCCCCCGGGGGTTCCAGCCGCGCCTCGCGGCGCGTTCGGGGCCCCGGATCCCCGGTTCAGGCGCTAGATGATGATGCGGGCACAACCCGTGCACTTGACCACCGTCTGCCGGCGGGCCACCTCGGCGGCCAGCGCCGCCGGCAGGTGCCCGTAGCAGCCGTCGCAGACGCCGTCGCGCAGCTGCGCCACGCCGCGCCCGTCCCTGCCCTGCAGCCGCCGCAGGTGGCGCGTCAGGTCCGGCGGCAGCAGCGCCAGCAGGCGCTCCATCTCCTCGACGCCGGCCGCCAACGCCTCCGCGCCGCGGTCGGCCGCCGCGGACAACGTCCCCAGCTCGGTGCGCGTGCGACCCTCCTGGCGCAGCCGGTCGGACTCGGCCTCGCCGACGACGGCCTCGGCCCGCTCGAGCGACGCGAGCAGGCCCATCGCCTCGGCCTCCAGCGCCTCGCGTCGCCGCGTGAAGCTCGCCAGCTCGTTGCGAACGGCCATGGCCTGCCGGTCGTCGGCGACGCCGGCCAGGCGGGCCCGCCTGTCGCTCATCGCCAGTTCGACGTCCTTCAGCTCGCGGTCCAGCCGCCGCAGCGCCGCCTGCGCCTCGTCGACGGCCGCCCGCGCGGTGCGGCTGTCCGCTTCCAGTTCGCGGGCCAGCTCTCCCAGGTGGTCGTCCCGGCGGGTGTGCCGGTCGCGGGCGTCACGGGCCGCGACCAGGCGCTCCTCGAGCGCAGCCACTTCCGCCAGCGTCGCCAGGACCACCTTGATCTCCATGGCACCTCCCGCCGGCGATCATACCACCGCGACCACGTTCGCGACAACGCGTCGACGCGCCGCCGCCGCCGGCGCCGGCTGGCGCAAAAAAAGGGCGCCCGGGCGCCCTTCGCTTCTTCGCAACTTCATGCGCCGCGGGTGTCGCGGCGGGACGGGGTTTCGGATGGTGGGCGATACAGGACTTGAACCTGTGACCTCTCGCGTGTGAGGCGAGCGCTCTAACCAACTGAGCTAATCGCCCATCCGAAATTCCGTCGCATCCCCGTCGTCCCGTCCACGCCGCCGCCTCGCGAGGAAGGGCTGGTGGGCCCACCTGGAGTCGAACCAGGGACCGGCCGGTTATGAGCCGGCTGCTCTAACCAGTTGAGCTATAGGCCCACGACCGGGAGGGGCAAGATAGGCCATGCCCCCCGGCACGGTCAACCCGAATTCGGCCGGCCCCGGGACGCCGGCCCTAGACCATCTCCCCGTAGCCCTTGAGCTTGCGGCTGCGGCTGGGGTGGCGCAGCTTGCGCAGCGCCTTGGCCTCGATCTGCCGGACGCGCTCGCGGGTCACCTTGAAGATGGTGCCCACCTCCTCGAGCGTCCGCGGCGTGCCGTCGCCCAGCCCGAAGCGCAGGCGGATGACCTTCTCCTCGCGCCGGGTGAGCGTGCTCAGCACGCGCTGCATCTGGTCCTTGAGCATGCTCTGCGTGGCGAGCCGGGCCGGCGACGGCGCGCTCTCGTCCTCGATGAAGTCGGACAGGTTGCTGTCCTCGTCCTCGCCGATCGGGCGGTCGAGGCTGACGGGCTCGAGGCTCGCCTGCAGCACGCCCTGCACCTTCTCGAGCGGCATGTCCAGGAACTGCGCCACTTCCTCGGGCTTCGGGTCGCGGCCGAGTTCCTGCAGCAGCTGCCGGTTGGCGCGGTTGACCTTGTTGATCGCCTCGATCATGTGCACAGGCACGCGGATGGTGCGCGCCTGGTCGGCGATCGCGCGCGTGATGGCCTGGCGGATCCACCACGTCGCGTAGGTCGAGAACTTGTACCCTTTTCTATAGTCGAACTTCTCGACCGCGCGCATGAGGCCGCTGTTGCCCTCCTGGATCAGGTCCAGGAACTCGAGCCCGCGGTTCGTGTAGCGCTTGGCGATGGAGATGACCAGGCGCACGTTCGCCTCGATCATCTCGCGCTGCGCGGCGTCGACCTGCTGCTTGCCCAGGGCGATCTCGGTGCCGATGCGGTGCAGTTCCTCGGCGCTGAGGCCGATCTCGCGCTCGATGTCCTGGATGCGCTTCTTGTGCGCGCGGACGGTCTTGCCCGCCTCCTGCAGCGTCTCGACGGCCTCGGCCGTCAGGCCCGGCTTCTTCAGCGCGGCCGCCATGTCCGCGGCCGGCACGCCGACCGACTCCTCGACCGCCGCGATGCGGGCGTACAGGTCCTCCACCTTGCCGTGCACCAGCAGCAGCTTCTGCGCCAGCTGCTCGATCTGCGACGGGGCCAGCTGCAGCGAGAGGAACGCCTCGAGCACCTTCTTCTCGCGCGCCTGCACCATGCGCTCGAGCGTCGCCACGCGCGGGCCCTCGGCGCCGGCCTGCAGCTCGGCGCGGGCCTCGTTCAGCTCCTTCTGGAGCTTCTCGATGACCTCGATGGTCTTGAGGAGGCGCTTGCCTTCCTTCTCGGCCGACAGGTGCACGTTCCAGGTGCTGGCGTCCTGCTGCACGACCTCGTCCACGTGGACGGCCTGGGCCAGCAGCTGGTTGGCGGTCTGGCGCAGCTCGCGCAGGGAGTGCTTCGAGCGCAGCGTGGCCTCGATGATGGCCAGGCGACCGTCCTCCATGCGGCGGGCCAGGTTCACCTCGCCCTGGCGGGTCAGCAGGGGCACGCGGCCCATCTCGCGCAGGTACATGCGCACCGGGTCGTCGTACTTGACGTTGGTGCGGCTGACCTTGCGGGCGGCGGCGACCTTCTTCTGTTCCTTCTTCTTGCGGCGCGAGAGCTTGGCCTGCGCCTCCTCGTCCGATTCGTAGAACTCGATCTGGAGCTCGCCGAGCTTTTCGTACAGCCGCTCCATCTCCTCGACGCTGCACTCGTCGCCGAGCAGCGTGTTGAGGTCGTCGAGCAGGATGTAGCCGCCCTTGGCGGTCGCGTCCTTGCGGATGGTCTGGATGATGCTGTCGAAGCGTTTGCTGTCCATGCGCCGGTCCTACTCCCTGGCTCGACGTGACCGCATCACTGTCCTTCGGCAAGGGCCTCGTGCCCGAGTCGCCGGAGGCAGTCGGAGACCACCTTCACACAATCGGCGCCGGCCGGGATGTCGTCCCGGTCCAGCAGGCGGCTGACATAGCCGCGATAGCCTGCATCCCCCACGCCGTTCCAGCGCGAGAGGACCCACTCGCGGGCGCCCAGCCCGCCGCCCGCCTGCGCCCAGGCCGCCAGCTCGGCGACCAGGGTGGCGGCCGCGGGCTCCAGCCCCGCCAGTTCGCCCGCGGCCAAGACGCGTCGCGCCGCGGTTCCCGTCTCGTCGCGCAGCGCGTGCGCCAGCATGTCCGCCGCCACGCGCGCGACCTGCACACCGCCCAGCGGGCGCCTCACGCGCGGCCCGCTGCGTCGCGGCGCCGGGGCCTCGGGCGCGGGATCGCCGTCCGCGCCGCCCGTTCCC
>CAINDZ010000047.1 GCA_903847545.1 uncultured bacterium
CGCACGGCCGCCGACTGGCCGGTGCCTTGGCTGGTGGCGCAGGAACTGCCGCTGGCCGACGCCGGGCTGTTCAATCGCGCCCTGTTGCACGGCCTCGAGCGCGGGCAGTCGGCCGCCTTCCTGAAGCTGGACGCTGCCGGGCGCCGCGGACTGGACGCCGCGACGGCGCCGATGATGGCCGTGGGCCGCGGCGGCACGGCGCTGGCGGGACTCGACGACCTGCGCGGCGCCCTGGCGGGCGTCGACCTGGCGGCCTGCCCGCTTCACCTGGACGCGGGCGCGGCGACGCTGCCGGTGGCGGCCATGATTCTTGAGCTGGCGGCCGAGCGCGGCACGCCCGCGCGCGCGCTCGGCGGCTCGTGGGGCTGCGACGCGATCGCGCTGGCGTCGGGTGGCGAGGCGCCGGCGCTGTCGATCGACGCGCTTCACGACCACGCGGCGCTGCTGTCCGCCTGGGCCGCCGCCGCGGCGCCGGGCGTGCGCACGCTGGCCGTGTCCGACGGGGCGTGGCACGAGGCCGGCGCCGACGGCGTGCTCTCGCTGGGCCTGGCCCTGGCCGGCGCCATCGAGACCCTGCGCGCGATGGAGGCGCGCGGCCTGTCTCCCGAGGCCTGCGCGCCGCGCCTGGCCTTCCACGTCAGCCTCGACACCGACTTCTTCCTGGAGATCGCGCGGTTGCGCGCCCTGCGCGTGCTGTGGTCGGACGTGCTGGCGGCCGCCGGCGTCGAGCGCGCCGGGACGGCCGCGTGGATCCACGCGCGCACCGGCGACCGCATGCTGTCGGCGCTCGACGCGCACACGAACCTGCTGCGAACGACCACGGCTGCGATGGCCGCCGCGTGCGGCGGCGCCGACAGCCTGCACGTGTCGCCGTGGGATGCGCTGGCCGCCGCGCCGGGCGAGGCGGGCCGCCGCCTGGCGCGCAACATCCACCTGGTGCTCGGGCACGAGTGCCGCTTCGGCGCGGTGGCCGACCCGGCCGGCGGCGCCTGGTATGTCGAGCAGCTGACGCGCGAGGTGGGCGAGGGCGCCTGGGCCGTGATGCAGCAGGTCGAGCAGGCCGGTGGCCTGCGGGCGGCGCTGGCCGGCGGTTTCGTGCAGCCGATGATCGAGGAGGCCCGCGCGCGGCGCGCCGGGCGCCTGGCTCGCGCCCAGGATGGGCGCGTGGGCGTCAATCGCTTCGCGGCGCCGCCGCCGCCGCCGACCGCGCGGCCGGACATCGACCCGGTGTGGCTGGACGAGCGCCGTCGCGCCGCGGCCTCGGTGCCGGTGGCCGTGCATCCTGCCGACCCGCGGGGTGACGCTGCGGCGCAGCTGGCCGCGCTCGGCGTCGCGGCGCACCGGGGCGCCTCGCTGGGCACGCTGGTCTCGGCGCTCGGCGGCAATACCTCCGGCGGCGCGCCCGTGTCCTGGGCGGCGGTCGAGCCCTGTCGTGATGCCGAGCCGTTCGAGGACCTGGTCGCGCGGGTGGCGCAGCTGGGCGCCCTGGCGCCCGTCAGCGTCCGCGTCCACTGCGCGTGCCTGGGCCATCCCGTGCGCACCGCGGCCCGCCTCGACTTCACGCGCGGCGCCCTGGCCGTGGGCGGACTTGTCGCGGGCGCCGGCGCCTTCCACGACGATGCCGCAGCCGCCGTCGCCGAGGCGCGCGCCGACGGCGCGGGCATCGTCGTGCTGGTCGGCCTCGACGACACGTACCCGCAATTGGGTGCCGAGGTGGCGGCGCAGCTGGCAGCCCTTCCGCGTCCGCCCCTGCTGATGGCGGCCGGACGGCCGGGCGACGCCACGGCGGCGCTGCAGGCGGCCGGCGTGTCCCGCTTCCTGTACCTGGGCTGTGACCTCGTGGCCACGCTGGGCGAGGTCGTCACCACCCTGGGAGGTGCGCGATGAGCCGCCTGCCCGACTACGCCAAGCTGCCCTGCCGCCGGCCCGGTGGCGCCGTGCCCCCTGCGCCGGACGACCGTCCCGTGCAGGCGACGCATGAGCGCATCCCGGTCCGGGCCTGGTACGCCGCCGACGACGTTGCCGCCTGCGGGCACCTGGCGACGTTGCCCGGCCTGCCGCCGTACCTGCGCGGCCCCTACGCGACGATGTACGTCACGCGCCCGTGGACCGTGCGCCAGTACGCCGGTTTCTCGACCGCCGCCGAGAGCAACGCCTTCTACCGGCGCAACCTCGCCGCCGGCCAGATGGGCCTATCGGTGGCCTTCGACCTGGCCACGCACCGCGGCTACGACAGCGACCACCCGCGCGTCGAGGGCGACGTCGGCAAGGCCGGCGTGGCCATCGACTCGGTCGAGGACATGAAGGTGCTGTTCGACGGCATCCCGCTCGACCGCATGTCGGTGTCGATGACGATGAACGGCGCCGTGCTGCCGATCATGGCGTTCTACATCGTGGCCGGTCTGGAGCAGGGCGCCACGCCCGCCCAGCTGTCCGGCACGATCCAGAACGATATCCTCAAGGAGTACATGGTCCGCAACACGTACATCTACCCGCCGGCGTTCAGCATGCGGGTGATCGCGGACATCTTCGGCCACACGGCGCGGCACATGCCGAAGTTCAACAGCATCTCGATCAGCGGCTACCACATGCACGAGGCCGGCGCGACGGCCGACCTGGAGCTGGCCTACACGCTGGCCGACGGTCTCGAATATGTGCGCACGGGGCTGAAGGCGGGCCTGGGCATCGACGAGTTCGCGCCGCGCCTGTCGTTCTTCTGGGGCGAGGGCGTCAACTACTTCATGGAGATCGCCAAGCTGCGGGCCGGCCGCGCGCTGTGGGCCAGGCTGATCCGGCAGTTCGACCCGCAGGACGAGCGCTCGCTGATGCTGCGCACGCACTCGCAGACGTCGGGCTGGTCGCTGGCCGAGCAGGACCCGTTCAACAACGTGGCGCGCACCTGCGTCGAGGCGATGGCCGCCGCCCTGGGCGGTACGCAATCGCTGCACACGAACGCGCTGGACGAGGCCATCGCGCTGCCGACCGACTTCTCGGCCCGCATCGCCCGCAACACGCAGCTGTACCTGCAGGCCGAGACGGGCATCTGCCGCACTGTCGACCCCTGGGGCGGCAGCTGGTATCTTGAGAGCCTGACCGACGCCCTGATGCAGAAGGCGTGGGCGCACATCCAGGAAGTCGAGGGCCACGGCGGCATGGCCGCGGCCATCGAGCGCGGCCTGCCCAAGCTGCGCATCGAGGAGGCGGCGGCCAGGCGCCAGGCGCGACTGGACGCCGGGCAGGACGTCATCGTCGGCGTGAACCGCTGGCGGCTGGACCGCGAGGAGCCGCTGGACATCCTCGAGGTCGATAACACCGAGGTGCGTCGGCAGCAGGTGGCGCGCCTGGAGCGGTTGAAGCGCGAGCGCGACCCGCAGGCGGTGGCCGCGGCGCTGGCCGCGCTGACGCAGGCGGCCGCGGGCGGCGAGGGCAACCTGCTCGAGCTGGCGGTCACGGCGGCGCGTGCGCGCGCCACCCTGGGCGAGATCTCGTCGGCGCTCGAGGCCGTCGCGGGCCGGCACCAGGCCGAGATCCGCACCATCAGCGGCGTGTACGCCGCCGCGTTCCGGAGGGAGGACGGCATCGACAGCGTGGGTGATACCAGGAAGCTGGTCGAGGCGTTCGCCGCGCGCGAGGGCCGCCGCCCGCGCCTGCTCGTGGCCAAGATGGGCCAGGACGGGCACGACCGCGGCGCCAAGGTCGTGGCCACGGCGTTCGCCGACCTGGGCTTCGACGTCGACGTGGGGCCGCTCTTCCAGACGCCGGCCGAGACGGCGCGGCAGGCCGTCGAGAACGACGTGCACATCGTCGGCCTCAGCAGCCTGGCGGGCGGCCACAAGACGCTGCTGCCGCAGCTGGTGGCCGAGCTGGCGAGGCTGGGCCGTGGCGACATCCTGGTCGTCTGCGGCGGCGTCATCCCGGCGCAGGACTACGATTTCCTGCGCGAGCACGGCGCGGCCGCGATCTTCGGGCCGGGCACGGTGATTCCCGACGCGGCGCAGGCTCTCCTGGCGGAGATCAACCGGCGCCTGGGGTACGCGTAGGATGAGGCGCTCCGAACTGACCGTCGCGCAGTATGTCGAGGGTGTCGCCGGCGGCGACCGGGCCGTGCTGGCGCGCGCCGTCACGCTGGTCGAGTCGAACGCACCGGCGCACCAGGAGGCGGCGCAGGCCGTGCTGTCGGCGCTGCTGCCGCTGCGGCGGCCCGCCGTCCGCGTGGGCATCACCGGCGTGCCGGGCGCGGGCAAGAGCACGCTCATCGAGACGCTCGGATCGTGGCTCACGGCACAGGGGCGCCGCGTGGCCGTCACGGCCATCGACCCCTCGTCGAGCCTGACGGGCGGCAGCATCCTCGGCGACAAGACGCGGATGGAGAAGCTGGCGGCCGACGACAACGCGTTCATCCGCCCGTCGCCCTCCGGCGGCACGCTGGGCGGCGTGGCGCGCAAGACGCGCGAGGCGATCGTGCTGTTCGAGGCCGCGGGCTACGACGTCATCATCGTCGAGACCGTGGGCGTGGGGCAGAGCGAGGCCCAGGTGCGCTCGATGGTCGACTTCTTCCTGCTGGTGCTGCTGGCCGGCGCCGGCGACGAATTGCAGGGCTTCAAGCGCGGCGTCGTCGAGCTGGCCGACGCCATCGTCGTGAACAAGGCCGACGGGCCGAACGTCGCCGCGGCCGAGCTGGCGCGCGCCGGCTTCGAGGGCGTGCTGCCCTACCTGCGGCCCGCCACCGAGGGCTGGCAGACGCGCGCCTTCACGTGCTCGGCCGCCACCGGCCAGGGCATCCCCGGGCTGTGGGCGGTGGTCGAGGCCTTCGCGAAGGCCACGCAGGCGGCCGGCAGCTGGGCGGCAAGGCGTGGCGGACAGGAGCGAGCCTGGGTGCGCGAGCTGGTGCACGAGGGCCTGCAGGAGCGGTTCGCGGCGCACCCGGCCGTGGCCGCCGCGCTGCCGCAGCTCGAGGACGATGTCGTGGCCGGGCGCCTGCCCGCGACGGCCGCCGCCCGGCAGCTGTTGGACCTGTTCCGCCTGCCGCCCGCCTGAGCGCGTCGCGAACTGGTCCGGCGCCTCCCCAGCGCCTATCATGGGGCACGTGACCGAGCAACCCCCACACGGGCGGCCGCGCCGCGGGCGCGAACGCCGGGAGCCGAGATGAGCCAGGCCAGCAGCGGAAATCCGGGGAGCGTCCAGCCGATCTTCGTCCACGACACGTTCACCGGCGGCAAGCGCGAACTGGTGTTCCGCGAGCCCGGCAAGTGCGGCGTCTACTGCTGCGGCCCCACCGTGTACGACCTGTGCCATGTCGGCAACGCGCGCGCGGCGCTGGTGCCGGACGTCGTCGTGCGCTTCCTGCGCCAGCAGGGCATGCAGGTGACGTTCGTGCGCAACATCACCGACATCGACGACAAGATCATCGCGCGCGGCCAGGCCGACGGCGTGCCGGCGGCCGACGTGGCCGACCGCTTCGCCGACGAGTACCACCGCGACATGGCGGCGCTGGGCCTGCTCGAGCCCGACGTGGAGCCGCGGGTCAGCGGCCACCTGCCGGAGATCATCTCGATGATCACGCGGCTGGTCGACCGCGGCCTGGCCTATGCGGCCGATGGCGACGTCTACTACCGCGTGGCGGCCTTCGCCGACTACGGCAAGCTGGGCAAGCGCCGCCCCGAGGAGCTTCTCGAGGGCGCCGGCAGCCGCGTCGAGGTGGACGCGCGCAAGGAGTCGCCGCTGGACTTCGCGCTGTGGAAGGCCGCCAAGCCGGGCGAGCCGGCCTGGCCCAGCCCGTGGGGCGACGGCCGTCCCGGCTGGCACATCGAGTGCTCGGCCATGTGCGGCAAGCATCTGGGCGAGACGTTCGACATTCATTGCGGCGGGCGCGACCTGATCTTCCCGCACCACGAGAACGAGATCGCCCAGAGCCAGGGCGCCTTCGGGCCGGGGACGTTTGCGCGGTACTGGATGCACAACGGCTTCATCGACTTCGCCGGCGAGAAGATGTCCAAGAGCCTGGGCAACTTCTTCACGACGCGCGAGGTGCTGAACCTGTACGACGCCGAGGTCGTGCGCTACTTCCTGCTGACGGTGCACTACCGCAGCGGGCTGAACTTCGACGTGCGGGTCGACTGCCCGGCGTGCGGCGAGGAACTGGACCGCGCCGCGCAGGAGGCCGGCGCCTGCGCGGCCTGCGGCGCGGCGCCCGGACGCGACGCCCTGCGCGCGCGCGTGCGCTTCCCGGGCCTGGAGGAGGCCGACGAC
>CAINDZ010000048.1 GCA_903847545.1 uncultured bacterium
ATGCCCTCGTGCACGTCCAGCGCCACCCTGTGGCGCGCCGCCGTCTCGACCACGCGCTGGAAGTGCCGCACCATGTACTGGCCGTGGTGGTGCATGCCGGCCGGCGTGATCGTGCCGGCATAGCCCGTCTTCACGTGGTGGATGCCCAGCCGCTCGCACAGCGCGAACGCGGCCTCCATCTGCGCCTCGTACATCGGGATGTTGCCGCCGGTCTCGTGGTGGCCGATGAAGGCGACGCCGCGCGCGCGGGCGTAACGCGCAACCTCCTCCAGGTCGAAGTCCGCGGCGCCATGCAGGTAGTCCTGCCGCGACTCGCCGTGGCCCCACGTTTCCCAGCCGGGGTTCCAGCCCTCGGCCAGCACGCCGCCCAGGCCGTGGCGCGCGGCGAAGTCGATGCACGCCTTCGTGCGTTCGGTAGTGGCGCCGTGCCGCGGCCCCTCGGCCCACGTCCAGCGCCCGGTGTGCAGGCCCCACCAGACGCCGCAGAAGGTGAGCGGGCGGATCCATGACGTGTCCTTAAGCGTGCACGGCGCGCACAGGTCCTGCACCAGGTGCGAGGTGGCCAGGCCGCCCGGCGTGTCCGCCACCAGCACGACCCGCCACGGGCTGCGCAGCGCCCCGTGCCCCTTCACGGCGACGCCGTCGGGCCACGGCCACAGGCGCGCCTGCAGCGTCACGCCGGCGGTGTCGGGCGCGGCCGCGCGCTCGAGCCACATCTCCGACCAGTCGAGCAGCTCGGCCTCGTGCAGCGCCAACCAGGCGCCGCCGGGCGCCTGCATCGTCAGCGGCGTCGCCGCGCGGTCGACGCGGCTGAGCGGCGTCTCGCGGTGGAGCGACTCGTAGGCGAACTCGTCGGCGGGAATCCAGAACGCGCGCGGGTCGCCGGCCAGGCGGAACGAGGTCTCCTCGGCCAGCAGCGCCTGGTCGGCGGTGTCGGCGCGCGCGGGGATCTCCCAGCGGAAGGCGAAGCCGTCGTCGGCCGCGCGCGCCACCAGCGTGACGCGGCGGTGCGGCGCGCGCGCCTCGCGCAGGTCCAGGCGCAGCTCGCGGGCGCGGTGGCGCACCTCGGCGTCGCTGCCCCACACGGGTCGCCAGGTCTCGTCGATGGTCCGGCGCGCCTCGCCCGTCGCGCGCAGGTCGCGCAGCGGGCCGCCGTCGGCGAAGACGAGGCCGAGGCTCGACGGCAGCAGCAGCGGCGCGCCGTCACGCGCGAGTTCGTAGCGCGCGATGTCGCCCGACAGGTCGAAGCCGGCCTCGAGGCGGCCGTCGGGGCTGGCCAGCGTGATGCGGCCGGGCGCGGCGGCAGGGTTGGCGCGCGCCGACGGCGCGAGGCACGCGAGCATGAGCAGCGCCGTGACGCCTGCGGTTGTTATTCGGATCACATGGCTCCTTCGGCGCGCGCCACGCACTTGCGACGGCGCAAGTCGTCGCGCGCGCGCCGCCGATCCAATCACCGCCGCGCGCGACATGTCAGCGATGATCGCATTCCCTTGAAGTGCGCACGGACGGGATGTATGTTCCGCCCGTTTTTCCGGCCCCGGTCCGCCCTGTCGGCGCCCCGTCGCCCGGTCACTTCACGCCCGCGAGGGCTGACCCGGGACACCACGATGCGCTTCGCCCTGCCCGAAGACCTCACCCCCAAGC
>CAINDZ010000049.1 GCA_903847545.1 uncultured bacterium
CCGCCGAACCCCTTGCCCAGCCCGTGCAGCTCCAGCACGGTGCCGCCGCTCGGGCGCGCCGGCTCCATGCGGAAGCGGAACAGGCCCGGTTCGGTGGAGGGGCGCTCCAGCTTCTCTTCCCGCTCCATCAGCTTGCGACGCCCCTGCGCCTGCTTCGTGTTCTGCCCCTCGATGTTGCGGCGGATGTACTCCTCGGCCTGCCGCAGCTTCGTCTGCTGCCGCTGCCACGCCGCCTCGTCCTGCTCCCAGCGCAGCCGGCTCTGCTCGTCGAAGAACGAGTAGTTGCCGCTGTAGCTGACGACGCGCCCGCGGTCCAGGTGCAGCGTGCGGCGCGTGACCTTGTCCAGGAACCAGCGGTCGTGCGAGACGATGACCGCGGCGGCGCGCGACTGCTCGAGGAAGTTCTCCAGCCACTCGCACGACTCGAGGTCGAGGTGGTTGGTGGGCTCGTCCAGCAGCAGCAGGTCGGCGTCGCTCAGCAGCACCGAGGCCAGCGCCGCCCGCCGGCGCTCGCCGCCGCTCAGCCGCTCGGGCCCCAGTTCCCACGTCGAGCGCGGCAGCCCCACGCCCGTCAGCGCCGCCTCGAGCCGCGCCTGCATCGTGTAGCCGTGCCGGCGCTCGAACTCGTCCTGCAGCCGACCCTGTTCCTTGATGAGCTGGTGCTGCGCCGCCTCGTCGTGCGGCGCCGCCAGCCGCGAGGCGACGTCGTGCAACTCGCGCTCGATCTGCCGCTCCCGCGCGAACGCCGCGTCGGCCACCGCGTCGACCACGCGCCCGGGCCCGCCGTGGGCGCCCACCTCCAACGTGGTCTCCTGCCGCAGGTACTTGATCCGCGTCCCGCCAATGACCGACCGCGACCCGCCCTGCAGCGCGATCTCGCCTGCAATGATATTAAGGAGTGTCGTCTTGCCGGCGCCGTTGGGGCCCACGAGGGCGCACTTCTGCCCCGGGTGCACGGCAAAGGAGGCCCCCCTCAGGATGCGCTCCCGGCCAAAATCAAACGATGCGTCGTTCAGGGTCAGCACGATTCCGGTCCTGGTCGGCGGTGCGTGGTGGTCCGGTACAGGGAAGTGGCCGGACAGTCCTCGTCGCTTCGCTCCTGCGGATCGTCCGGCCACTTCCCTGTACCGGACCACCAGGCAATGTCGACAGGGCCGGGAAGCGCGGCCCTGAACGGGCAAAGTTAAGGGATTTGGGGTGGTTGTCCACAGGGGAGGCCCGGCGGCCCGAAACCCCGGCGGGGATAAGTGTGTATAGTGGGGATATGTTGGACGGCGCGCGGGTGTTCTCAGGAGGCCAAACGATGACGCGGAACTGGTTTGCCCCCCTCGGCTGGTTCTACCGGCCCCGCTCGCTGGGCGGGTGGGTCATCACGCTGCTGGCCCTGGCGTTCTGCGTGCGGGTCTTTGTCGCGGTCGACCGGAACTCGCATTCGGTCAGCGACACGCTCTACGGGGTCTTCCCGTTCGTCGTCCCGACGATCCTGCTCGTCAACTGGGTGGCGTTCCGCACCAGCGGACGCTAGGACGCGCTGCCGCCGCCCCGCCTGTGCCGGAAGTAGCCCCACAACTGGACCAGGTCGCCGCGCCAGAACAGCGCCAGCATGCCGGCGTACGCCAGGGCGCCGACCGAGGCCGACAGGGCCAGGTGCGCCATCGTCCCCACCTGGTGCGAGACGAGCGTCCGGTCGACCGCCATGACCGCCGCACTCATCACCAGGCACGAGGCCAGCGCCGGCACCGTCGCCGAGAACAGGGTGCGCCAGGGCACGCTGATGCGTCGCATCACCTCGACACCCAGCGTGAACACGACGAAGATCGGCATCGCGCTGCGGGCCAGGACGACGCCGTCCAGCTTGCCCGTCCGCGCCCCCAGCACGATCAGCACCAGGTTGATGGGCAGGTAGATCAGCATCCAGCGCATCGGCAGGTGCTGCAGGCCGACGCCGTTGCAGATCGAGTGCATCGGCTGCACATACAGCAGCAGCACCCCGTACAGGCAGAACAGCCGCACCCCGGGGATGATCGGCGTCCACGTGTCGCCGTAGGCCAGCGCCACGAACTCGGGCGCCACCAGCGCGATGCCGACCAGGATCGGGAACGTCAGCAGCGAGTTGTACCGGTAGAACTTCCGCAGCAGGGCGCGCGCCTCGGCGTGGTCGTTCTGCACGCTGGCGAAGGTGGTGAAGACCACCCCGTTGAG
>CAINDZ010000050.1 GCA_903847545.1 uncultured bacterium
AACATCGACTTCGACGATGCCTACCTGGGCATGAATCCCGACAGCGGGACCTGCGGCCTGAACGGCCAGAAGAACGGCTGGTACGGCAAGGTCGGCTACCTGCTGCCGACGAAGCCGCTTCAGCTGTTCGCGCGTTACGAGTCGTGGAAGTTCGCCCAGCTGAACAACGTCTACAACCAGCAACTGGACTGGTTCGGCGTCGGCGCGAACTACTTCATGATGGACAACGTGCTGAAGCTGACGGTCGAGTACAGCAGCGCGTCGTTCGACCAGGTCGGCGAGTTCGACGGCACGGTCACCAACGACGTGGGCACGCTGATCACGCAGCTGCAGATGGTGTTCTGACCGCTGCCTGAAGCGACGAAACAGCCGGCGGGCGCCCATGGCGCCCGCCGGCTTCTCTTGTCGATCTTCGCCGTCAGCGGCCGGGAACGGCTGGGGTGGCGGGCGGCGGAAGCGCCAGGGCGCGCAACACGACATCCAGGTCCCCCGGCTTCAATGCCACCGGCGGCATGGTGGCGCCGGCGCGCATCGCGCGCGGGTTGCGCAGCCAGCGCTCCAGGCGTTCCGGGTTCCAGGCGCTGTCCGCCGCCGCGGGGTAGAATGTCCCGAGCAGCCCCGAGAGGTTCGGGCCCGCCGTTCCGACGCCCTGCCGCCCCTCGCCGGTCAGCGCCTGGTGGCAGCCGCCGCAGAGCCTGGCGAAGGCCTGCAGGCTGTCCTCGCTTCCCGCACGGAAACGCACCTGGTAGCGCGAGGCCCCGCCGAAGCGGTCGCCGTCGCGCAGCAGCGCCGCCACCAGCGTATCGGCTCCGGTCGCCCCGAGGCCGAAGTCCGGCATCGCCAGGGCCGGGCGCATGAGCGCCTGTCGCAACTCGGCCTGCGTTCGAGCCCAGACGACTGTATCGAGGGCGATCGCCAACCGCTCGCCCTTCCCCCCGGTCACGTGGCAGCGCCGGCAACCGAGGCTGTCGCGCAGGGCGGCCGCGCGCGTGAGCACCGGCGAGGCGGGCAGCCCCCATGCCGCAGCGGCGCCGCCCAGCAGGCGGTGGTGCGCCAGCGCCGGGCGCGACGCGCGCGCATCGCCACGATGACAGTCGACGCATCCGCCATCGGATGCGTAGTGGGGCGCGTGGCATGCCAGGCAGCCGACGGCGACGGCAGGCGGCGGCGCGGCCATCGCGGTCGGCGCCGCCAAGGCCGCCAGGCCCAGGCCGGCCGCGATGGCCCATCCTAGAAGGGCGCGTGCAACGACCAATTCCCACCCCGCATGAACAACGCGACGAACGTCAGCGCGACCACGACCGCGAACAGGGCGACGACGACGAGGCCCACCAGCCGCTCGCCGGGCTGGAACCATGCGGCGCGCGCGGCCGGCACACGACGCAGCCACGGCAGCGCCACCAGCAGCCCAGCCAGGAGAAGCACGCCGTACATCCACGTCGTGCCATGGCTGACCAGCTCCTGGATCCACAACAGGAACCAGGCGGACTTGGCCGGGTTGGGCGCTCGCGTCGGGTCCGCCGCCGTTTCGAGAGGGGCGGGCACCAGCCACGCCGCCAGCAACAGGAAGGCCGCGAACGCCAGGAGCCCGCGCCGGATCAGCCGGAAGAAATGCGGGGAACTCGGAACCTGGTCGCTCATAGGTACGGGAGCACCCCCTTGCTGCGCCGGATGCGGAAGAAGTGGAGCGAGATCAGCGACAGCATCAGCGTCGGGAAGACGGCGATGTGGAGCGCATAGAAGCGCAGCAGCGAGAGCGGCCCGCCGATGCGGTCAGGCACCAGCAGCGTCCGCGCCTGCTCGCCCAGCGGCAACCTGCGCAGCAGTTCCATGCCGGTCTGGGTCGCCCAGTAGGCGAGTTGGTCCAGCGGCAGCAGGTAGCCGGTATACGCGGCGCCGACGGCCAGGAACATGATGGCCGTGCCGACGACCCAGGTTCCGTGCCGGGGATGGCGGTAGGCGCCCGTCAGGACGACGCGCAGCGTGTGCAGCATGATCAGCACGAGAATCGCGTGTGAGCAGAAGCGATGCAGCGAGCGCAGGTACCGGCCGCCCCACACCGATCCTTCCAGGAACTGGATCGACTCGAAGGCGCCGGTGGGCGAGGGCCGGTAGTAGAACAGCAGCAGCAGGCCGGACGCCACGAGCGTGATGAACGTCGTGAAGGCAAGCCCGCCGAGGCAGAACGTGTAGGTGATCCGCAGGTTGCGACGCAGCACCACGCGCGGGAAGAGGTGGCGGACGAACTCGCCGATCATGTCGTCTCCGGCAGGCGGATGGTGACCATGCCGCCGTTTTCCGCGCAGTCGAGGTTGCCCAGGGACCGCGTGGCGGGGCCAGAAAGGACGGCGCCGCCCTCATCGAAGCGACTGCCATGGCAGGGACAACTGAAGCCGCTCTCCGTGGCGGTCACGCGGCAGCCGAGGTGGGTGCACGTCAGGTCCAGCGCCCGGATCGGCCCCTCACGACCGCGCGCGACGGCCAGTCCGTATTCCGGCAGCACCAGGGCGCCTCCACGCGGCACGTCAGCCACGGGCACGCGGACCTCGCGGGGCGCAACGGCGCGCGTCGGCGTCAGGTAACGCCAACAGCCCACCAGGCCCGCCATCGCGGGGATCAGGGCCTTGAGGAAGTCTCGCCTTGTTGCAGCAGGTCCTGCCATTGCCTCAGGTGCTCCCGCACGTACTGTGGCGTGCGCCGGTTCATCAGGTCGAATCGCTCGCGCGTGAAG
>CAINDZ010000051.1 GCA_903847545.1 uncultured bacterium
CTGGCGCGTCAGCTTCGCCACCGTGGCCTCGTGGCCGTCGCCGGGGCGGCCGCGGGGGTCGGCGGCGCCGAAGAGGGCCGCGCGGCCGACGACCTGCGCCACGCGGTTGGCGTTCTCGCCGCGCGCGCGGATGCCGGCCAGCGCCAGCTCCTTCTCGCGGTCGAAGTCGTCCGCCTCGAGCGTCGGGCGCTGCAGCGCGTCGGCCATGAGCGCCAGCGTCGCGTCCAGGCGCGACGTGAGGCCGGACACCGACATGGAGGCGGCGTTCGTGCCCGCGTTCGCCTGGATGCGCGCGCCGAGCGAGGTCACCGCGTCGGCGAAGCCGGTCGCGTCGAGCTTGCCTGCGCCGCGCGTCAGCAGCGTTGCCGTCAGCGAGGCCAGGCCGGCCTGGTCGGCGCCCAGCAGGCGCTCGCCGCCCTCGACCAGCACGTGGCCGCTGAACAGGCCGCTGCCCGGCTTGCTGACCACGTACAGCGGCTGGCCGTTCTTCAGCGTCACCTTGACGGGAACGGCCGGCTCGGCCGGGCGATCGGGCAGGTTCTCCGGCCGCTGGTCGAGGCTGCCGACGGAGGTCTGCTCGTCGCGGGGCAGCACGCGCAGGTCCAGGCGGCCCTCGCCCAGCACCTCGCGCGCCCACTGCGACACCGTGGCGGCCGTGGGGGCCAGCCGCCGCGCCAGCTCGCGGTCGAAGCTGTCGGCCTCGCCATAGGCCGCGAACATGGCGTTGAGCAGGTCGGCGCGGCGGTCGAGGCTCTCCTTCATGCGCAGGTAGCCCGACTCGGTGGCGGCCTTAACGCGGGCCAGCTCGGCCTCGGTGGGGCCGTCCTGCTGCAGGCGCGCGACCTCCTCGAGGATGGCGCGCTTGATCTGCTCGAGGTCGGCGCCCTCGGCGGCCGTGGCCTCGATGTGGAACTCGCTGCCCAGCTCGCTGCTCGCCTGGTAGGCCTGCACCTGCTGCGCGACCTGCTCGCGGATGACCAGCCTCTCGACCAGCCGGCCGGTGTTGCCCGAGGCCAGCACCGAGGCCAGCACGTCCATGTCGGCATCGCCCTCCTCGTAGGCGGCGGGCGAGTGCCAGACCAGGTACAGGCGCGGGAAGCGGACGCGGTCGTCCGTCAGGCGGCGCACCTCGCGCTCGAGGCGGACCGGCGCGGCCGTGCGGTGCTCCGGCACCGGCCGCAGGGGCACGGCGCCGAACGTCGAGGCGACCAGGCGCTTCGCCTCGGCGGGGTCGAAGTCGCCGGCCACCACGAGCGTGGCGTTGCCGGGCACGTAGTAGGTGTCGAAGAAGTCCTTCACGTCCTGGACCGTGGCGGCCTCGAGGTCCTCATGGCTGCCGATGACCGGGTGGTGGTAGGGGTGGCCCTCGGGCCACATGGCGGCCGAGATCATCAGCTCGGCCGCGCCGTAGGGCTGGTTCTCGTAGCTCTGGCGGCGCTCGTTCCGCACCACGCTGCGCTGCAGGTCGAGCTTCTCCTGCGTCATCGCCTTGCTCAGGCCCTCGAGGCGGTCGGCGTCCAGCCACAGCAGCGTCGGCAGCAGCGAGCGCGGGCCCCACGAGTAGTAGTTCGTGCGGTCGCTGCTGGTCGAGGCGTTGTTGGCGCCGCCGCCGCGCTCCATCAACGCGTCGAACTGGTTGTCGGGCACGCGCGCGGTGCCCATGAACATGAGGTGCTCGAACAGGTGCGCGAAGCCGGTGCGCCCGGGCGCCTCGTCCTTCGAGCCGACCTTGAACCAGGTGTTGATCGTCACCATCGGCTGCGAGTGGTCCTCATGCAGGATCACGGTCAGGCCGTTGGGAAGGGTGTAGGTCTCGACGGACAGCGGCGTGGCCATGGTGCCTCCGGCGCAAAGGCCGACGACGGCGGCCAGGATCAGCAACGAACGCATGGTGCCCTCCGGGCGGGGTGGCTTGACGACGACACGGCCGGCTGGGCCGGTCGTGTATTTCCTGGTCGCCTTCTCATGCAAGGGCCGCGACGTGTGCCCGTCGTGCGCCACCCGGCGCATGGTCGACGTTTCGGCTCACATGGTCGATGCGATTTTGCCGCGCGTGCAGCACCGCCAGTGGGTGCTGTCGATGCCCA
>CAINDZ010000052.1 GCA_903847545.1 uncultured bacterium
GCCGCACCTGCCGCCGGCGGCCATGCTCGCGGCCCCGGTCGGCGATACCGGACCGAACGCAGAACCTGATCCATCCATGCCCGGGGAATCGGTCCGTCCGGGTGAGGGCATAGATGCGGCTACGGCAGTGGCTCCGGAGCTTCTGGCTGCCCTGCGACGCGACCGCGAGGACGTGGCCCGCCAGGTGGCCGTGCTCGTCGCGTCCCTGGCCGGCGCCGGTGCCGAACAGGTTGCGGCGGTTCACGCGCAGATCTCGGAACTGAAGCGCGCCGGCGAGCGGCGTGCTCTCGCCATCCAGCTCGAGGCCGCGCGCGGCGAAGGCCGAACCGATCTCGTGCAGCAATTGACGGCCATGCTCGACGCGTTCGACGCCCCGGCGCCACTCGCGACGACCCCCGAGGCCGCCACCGGCCGCAATGGGGGTGGCGCGCGATGAACCACCTTCACCAACATGGGGGACGCAAGGGCATTGTCATCGCCGGCCTGATCGCGGCTGCGCTGACCTGCGCGACCACGGCCGTCGCCTTGGCCGCAGCAACCCCCTGGAAGCCTGTCGCCGACGAGACCAGCGCCGCAACGGTGATCGGGCATGCGCCCGGCGATCCGGCCCGGCCTTCGGCCTACCGCGCATACACCGTCGACGAGAAGGCCCTGCGCGCGGCGCTGGCCGCGGCGCCGCTGGAAGCGACGAAGAGGATCAACGGCGCGATGCTGGACCTGCCCATGCCCGACGGGTCGCTGGCGAGGTTCCGCGTGGTCGAGTCGCCCATCCTCGGCCCCGACGTCCTGGCCCTGGCGCCCGGGTTCCGCTCGTATCTGGCGCAAGGCGTCGACGACCCCACCGCGAACGGTCGGCTCGACTTCAGCCCGTACGGCTTCCACGCCTACCTCAACACCCAGGCCGGCGCGGTCGTCATCAACCCGTGGCGTTTCGGCGAGGCCGGCATTGTGCTGAGCGCCCGGCTGGCGGATTGCCCGAACGCCGAAGCGCGCACCGGCTGCGGCGTCGAGGATCTTCCAGTTCCGGACGACGTGGAGCAGGCGGCCAAGTCGGCCACCGCGACGGGCCCGCTGCTGCGCACGTACCGGCTCGCCCTGCTGGGCACCGACGAGTACTTCGCCTATTTCGACCCGGCCGGTTCCGCCGGCAGCGCGCCCAGGGATGCCGAGCCCGGCATCTACGCGATGGCGGTCTCGGTCAACCGCGTGGACGCGATCTTCGGCGTCGAGGCGGCCATCCGCCTGGAGTTCTCCAGCGTGATCCAATGGTGGACATCCGGACTGGGGGATCCGTTCCCCTCCGGCAACACCATCACCGGCCTCTACAACAAGGTTCAGGCCCAGCTCGACACTTACGTTGGCTCATCGCACTACGACGTCGGCCACGGGCTCACCGTGGTGGCGCCGACCGAGGTGATGCGGGGCGTGGCCCCGCTGGAGTGCGTGTGCACGGCGTACAAGGGTGGCGCCGCCAGCGGCGACCCGAACCCCTTGGACGACCACTTCCTGGTCGGTGTCTTAACCCACGAGCTCGGCCACCAGTTCGGCTCTTATCACACGTTTTCCAGCGACGCCGGCTGCGGGGTCAACTACGCGGCAGGCTGGCAGGTCGAGCCCGGCAGCGGCTCGACGATCATGGGCTACGTCGGCTACTGCGACGTCATCGTCCAGCCGTACGCCGATCCCTATTACCATGCCAAGAGCCTCGGGGCCATCCACGCGTTCCGCGATGCCACGACTTGCGCGGTCGTGACAGCGACCGGCAACACGCCTCCGGTTGTCGATGCCGGGCCCGACGCGGTCGTGCCCACCGGAACGGCGTTCTACATGTACGGCGCCGCGATCGACGTTGACGGGGACGTCCTGACGAGCAACTGGGAGACCACTTCGCTTCAATCGTGGTTCTGGGACCCCGATTACGGACGGCTCTATTACCGGCCCGAACAGTTCCGGTCGGTGGCGCCGACGACGAACGGCAACGTGCGCCTGCTGCCCGCGTTTGGGCACCTACTGGACGGAACGCCGTCGCCCTTCGAGACGCTGCCGACCGACTCGACGTCGATCCAGTTCGTGTTCACCGCGCGCGACAATTATGCCGGCGGCGGCGGCGTGACGTCCGACTTTGTCCAGGTCACGGCGCAGGGCGCCCCGTTCGTCGTCACCTACCCGAACGGGGGAGAGTCCTTCCACGCCGGGCAGCCGTTCACGGCGACATGGACCGTCGGCGGCGGCGCGATCGCGGCCGAAGTGGGCGTATTCCTCTACACCCCGAACGGGTTCACGCTGCTCGGCACGACAGCGAACGACGGCAGCGCGACGTTCACGATGCCGTGCGGCATCACGTCGACGTCGTGCCGGCTCTGGGTCGAGGGCGACGCTGGCAACCTGGCCGGGGCGCACTTCCTCGACGTCTCGAACGCGGACTTCACGCTCGACGGCGGCCTTCCCGACTACGTGCCCTACACGCCGGCGGGCTGGGCCGACGCCATCACCGTCAGCAGCGTCGACGCGCCGACCTTCGGTTCCCTGGTCGGCGACCAGACGACCTACCTCTACGCAGCCTACGCCAACAACAGCACGGCCGCGGCGTGCGGCGGCTTCGCCGTGGACATCCGCGTCGACGACAAGCCTGTCGCGCTGTGGTCGTGGGGCAACGCCCCGACGCCGGGCGCCGTGTGGGGCGGGGGGCCGTACACACCCGTCGTCACCGGGGGTCGCCACACCGCCTGGTTCCTCACTGACCCGCAGAACGCCCAGCCCGAGTCCAGCGAGACCAACAACGGACGCGCCCGGCAGTTCGTGTGGTCACCGGCGACGGTGAACCCGGGCACCCAGCAGGCCCGCTCGCACCCGCCCGTGCGCGACGCCGGCGCCGCCTGGCTGCCGGCGGGCACGCCCCTGCGCGACAACATGGACGGCCTGCGCCTGGCCCCGGCGGCCAACGGCTGGTGGCGCGCGGCGGCGGTCAGCAGCACAGACTCCTGGCAGGACGCCGACATCCGCCTGTACACGCCGTCGACCGGCACGGGCAACGGCTTCGACGCGAGTCCGCTGGCCACCTCGGCCACCGGCGGCGCCTACACGGATGCGGTCATCTCCAACCGCAACGCCGTGGGCAACCCGGTCTACGACGTCGGCCTGCTCAACAGTAGCGGCGGCGCCTCGAACATCGGGTTCGAGTATCGCGAATCCGAGGTCACCCTCTACGCCGGGGGACCCCTCGGGTGCAGCATGGGCGCCGGCCAGATGCTGCGCATGGACGAGGTGTCCATCAACCCGAACCTCGCGCCGCAGTTCACGCTCGAATTGCAGACCAGCGGGGCCAACCAGACGGTGTGGCTGCTCGTGTACGCGCCCTCGTTCACCGTCGGCGGCCTGTGGCAGACCGCGATGCTGGCCCAGACCAACGCCGCGGGGCGGGCGCTTGTGCCGATCCCCGCCGTGGCGGGATTCTACGGCGTCGCCGTGGTCCGGCACGCGTTCGAGGGCACGGCCCCGTTCACGTACACGCTCCAGTTGCTCAACGGCCTGGTCACCGACGTGCCGACCACGCCGGACCTGCCGCTGCCGGCGGTGACCCGCATCGAGGGCGCCTATCCCAACCCGTTCAACCCGCAGACGAAGGTGCAGCTGGCGCTGCGCACGGCGGGCGCCGCGTCGGTGCGCGTCTACGATGTCCAGGGGAGGCTCGTCCGGACGCTGCTCGAGGCCGAGCTGCCCGCCGGCCGCCGCGAGGTGACCTGGGACGGGTCTGGCGACGATGGTCGGCCGGTGCCGAGCGGGGTGTACTTCGTGCGCCTGAAGCATCCTGACGGCGAGGACCAGCGGCGCGTCTCGCTGGTCAAGTGACGCCTCGAACCTGACAACCGGCGGCCGCCACGTCCTGCGGGCGTGGCGGCCGCGCCATCCCGCTTGCTTCCGGCCGTCCCGGACGCTAGTCTCCGGGCAGCCCGCGCACCCGCGACCGGGCAAGTCGGATCCCACGGCATTCGAGGCCCAACCCCATGCAAACCGGCGCCATCCTGCCCGCCCTCAACGCCGCGCGTTTCCTGCCCGAGGTGATCGGCGCCATCGGTGCCGCCCAGCCCGGGTGCCGGATCCTCGTGGTCGACGACGGCAGCACCGACGGCA
>CAINDZ010000053.1 GCA_903847545.1 uncultured bacterium
GAGGCCGGCATCGGCTGGGCCGTGAAGCTGAAGAAGGAAGCCTTCACGGGCCTGGCTGCGCTGCGGGCCCAGCAGGCGGCCGGCGTGCCGCGCAAGGTCATGGCGCTCGAGGTGACCGGCCGGGGCATCGCGCGGCAGGATGCGCGCGTGCTGTGGCAGGGCCGCGACGTGGGCTACGTCACCAGCGGCACGTTCAGCCCGACGCTGAAGAAGCCGCTGGCCCTGGCGCTTGTCGAGGCCGGCGTGCCGGACGGCGACCTCGTCATCGATATCCGCGGCAAGGGCGTCGAGGCGCGCACCACCGCGTTCCCGTTCCTTTCGGCGCGCACGAAGGGCGATCCGCTGGCCCGGCGGACGCCGGCCTGATACAACCACCCGGCAGGAGGCAATCGAGCATGGTACCCGCAGACCGCAAGTACACGCAGGAGCACGAGTGGATCCAGGCCGACGGTGGCAACGGCACCGTGGGCGTGACCGAGTTCGCGGCGCACGAGCTGGGCGACATCGTGTTCGTCGAGCTGCCCGCCGTCGGCTCGACGTTCAGCCAGGGCGACGCCGTCGGCACCATCGAGTCGGTCAAGGCCGTCGCCGACCTGTACCTGCCCGTCTCGGGCGAGATCATCGCCGTCAACGAGGCCGTGTCGGGCAGCCCCGAGCTGCTGAATAGCGACCCGTTCGGGGCCGGCTGGCTGGTCAAGGTCAAGCTGAGCGCCCCGGCCGAGCTGGATGCGCTGCTCGACCCCGCCGCGTACAACGAACTGCTGGGAGGCTGAGCGGGGCATGCCCTACGTTCCGCACGCGGATGGGGACATCCGCAAGATGCTCGCGGTGATGGGGCTGGACAGCATCGACGCGCTGTTCAGCCACCTGCCGGCGAACGTGCGACTCGGTCGCGACCTCGACCTGCCCCTGGGCCTGAGCGAGGAGGAGGTGCGCAGCTGGTTCGGCTGCGCCGCCTCGATCAACCACGGCACCAGCGAGCTGGTCAGCTTCCTGGGCGGCGGCGTCTACGACACGGTGATCCCCGCGGTCATCGACGCGCTGGTCTCGCGAAGCGAGTTCCTCACCGCCTACACGCCGTACCAGCCCGAGGTCTCGCAGGGCACGCTGCAGGCCATCTACGAGTGGCAGAGCTTCGTCTGCCGCCTGACCGGCCTGGCCGTGGCCAACGCGAGCATGTACGACGGCGCCACGGCGCTGGCCGAGGCCTGCCAGGTCGCCGTCGCGACGAAGCGCAAGGCGCTGGTCGTGCTGCCGGCGACGCTGAACCCGCGCTGGGCGCGCGTCGTGCGCACCTCGATGCGCGGGGCCGGCATCGCCGTCGTCGAGGCGCCCGTGGGGCCGCAGGGCACCACCGACGCCGCCGCGCTGGCCAAGGTCCTGGCCGACAACCCGGCCGCGGCCTTCGTGCTGCCCAACCCCAACTACCTGGGCCTGGTCGAGCCGGTCGACGAGCTGTCGGCGGTCGCCAAGGCGGCCGGCGCGCTGGTCGTCGCCGCGGTCAACCCGGTCAGCCTGTCGCTGCTGAAGTCGCCCGCCGAGTACGGCGCCGACCTGTGCGTGGGTGAGGCCCAGCCGTTCGGCATCCCGCCCACCTGGGGCGGCCCGCTGCTCGGCTTCCTGGCCTGCACCGACGAGCACAAGCGCCGCATCCCCGGGCGCATCGTCGGCCGCACCACCGACAGCCGCGGCCAGGACGGCTACGTGCTGACGCTGCAGACGCGCGAGCAGCACATCCGCCGCGAGAAGGCCACCAGCAACATCTGCAGTAACCAGGGCCTGAACATGATGCGGGCCACGATCTACCTGGCGATGCTGGGCGCCGGCGGCCTGGCCGAGCTGGGCCAGGCGAACCGCGCCCGCATCGAGGCGCTGCGCGCGCGCGCCGCCGCGGTGCCGGGCGTGTCCATCCCGTTCGCCGGCCCGGTCTTCAACGAGACCGTGCTGCGCCTGCCGCGCCCGGCGCGCGAGTTCCGCGCGTTCGCCCGCGCCCACGGCGTGCTGGCCGGCATCCCTCTGGACGGCGTGGCCGGCTGCGGCCCGAACGACATCCTCGTCGCCGTCACCGAGAAGCGCCTGCTGTACCAGGTCGACCAGTATGCGGCCCTGCTCGCGGAGTTCGCGGCGGCCGGCGGAAAGGGCAAGTAGATGAGCGGCGAACGTCACGTGACCAGCGGCTGGCTGGGCGAACTGCCGGGCTCGCTCTTCGACAAGGGCGCCCCGGGCCGTCGCGGCCTGACCTTCCCGCGCTGGGAGGGCGAGCCGGCGCCCGCGCTGCCGGCGTCGGTGCTGCGCGCCGCCCCGGCCGACTTCCCGGCCGTCAGCGAACCCGAGGTGATGCGCCACTTCACGGCGCTGTCGAACCTGAACCACCACATCGAGCGCGGCATGTACCCCCTGGGCAGCTGCACGATGAAGTACAACCCGCGCCTGAACGAGCAGGTGGCGGCGATGCAGGGCTTCGCCGACCTGCATCCCGAGCAGGACGTGGCCGACATCCAGGGCCTGCTCGGCGCGCTGCTGCACCTCGAGAAGGCGCTGTGCGAGATCACCGGCTTCGCGGGCTGCTCGCTCGTCCCGGCCGCGGGCGCGCACGGCGAGTACCTGGGCATGCTGGTCATCCGCGCCTGGCACCAGTCGCGCGGCGACAACGGCCGCACCGAGATCCTGATCCCCGACTCTGCGCACGGCACCAACCCGGCCAGCGTCGCCATCATGGGCATGGTGCCGCGCCAGATCGCCTCGCAGGCCGACGGCCGCATCGACCTGTCGGCGCTCAAGGCCGCGGTGGGTCCCAAAACGGCCGGCATCATGATCACCAACCCCAACACCCTTGGGCTGTTCGAGAACGACATCGTCGAGGTCGCGCGCATCGTGCACGAGGCCGGCGGCCGCCTGTACATGGACGGCGCCAACCTCAACGCCATCCTGGGCAAGGCGCGCCCCGGCGACATGGGCTTCGACGTCGTGCACATGAACCTGCACAAGACGTTCAGCACGCCGCACGGCGGCGGCGGCCCGGGCGCCGGTCCCATCTGCGTGGCCGCCGACCTGGTCCCGTTCCTGCCTGGCCCGCGCATCGCCA
>CAINDZ010000054.1 GCA_903847545.1 uncultured bacterium
ACCGCGCCGTCCTCCTCGTAGTAGAACTCGTTGGCGTTGGGCGCCCGGAAGGCCTCGCCGTAGAGCAGCTTCAGCGACGTCATGTCATCCAGCCCGGCGACAACGGCCAGGCGCGGCGTGGTCGCATCGCCGAACGAGTCGTAGTGGTCGTACCGCGCGCCGGCGGTGACGCCCAGCCGCGACGACGGCCGGTACTCGTCCTGCACGTACAGGCTCCAGATGCTCGTCGACGGGTTGATGTCCAGCACGCTCCAGTACGGGTCCACGTCGAAGTTCTGCATCACCTGCTTGTAGTTGTCACGGTACTCCACGCCGGCGGTGGCCGAGTGGCCGAAGCCGGGGTGCAGGTTCACCTGGATCTCGCCGCCCACCGAGGCGGACTGGCTGAAGTCCTTGTTCGTCAGGAAGCGGGGCTCGCCCATGTCGTACAGGTAGGTGCCGATGTACTCGTACCAGTCGTAGTACAGGCGACCGGTCACGCTGGCATCGTTCGGCAGCGCGTGCCGGTAGCGGGTCTCCAGGAAGGCGCGGGCGTCGAGCGTGTGGCGCGGCAGGTACGACACCGTCCCGTAGGCGGGAGGGCTGTCCTTGTCGCGCGACACGTAGAACCCCTCCAGGCTCCAGTCGCCGCGATGGGCGCTGACGGCCAGGCGGGACGAGGACTCTGCGTCGCCGTCGTGCAGGTAGCCGTCGAACAGGTCGGGCTCCTCGGTGACGACCAGGGCCGGCATGAAGATGTCGTCCTTGCCGTGGCTGGTGTACTTGCTGGCCGACAGCAGCACCTCGGCGCCGCACTTGGTGGTGGCGCCGTAGGTCAGGCGGCCGCGCCGGGCCTCCTGCGAGCCCATGTCGATCGCAGCCTCGAAGCCGTCGACCTGCGCCGCCGTGCGGGTGAACACGTTGATGACCGCGAAGAAGGCGTTGGTGCCGTACAGCGCCGACCCGGGGCCGCGCACGATCTCGACACGGTCGATCAGGTCCAGGTCCAGCACGAAGTCCTCGACGATGGCCGCCGAGTCGTACAGCGGGTCGTTCATGCGGTGCCCGTTGACCATCAGCAGGATGCGCCCGCCGAAATCGCCGGACCGCTCGAACCCGCGCACGCCGACGCCGCCGTAGGACCGCGTGTAGCTGACCCACATGCCGGGCACGCCGCGCAGCAGGTCGCTCATGGTCCGCCAACCGTAGGCGCGCACGTCCTGCGACGTGATCACCGTCACCGACGACGGGGCCTCGGACGCCTTCTGTTCGCGCTTGGCCGCCGAGTACACCGGGATCGCCATCAACTGCTCCAGGCTCAGGCTGGTGTAGTCGTCGGCGACGGCGGTGCCCGTGACGGGCAGGGCTCCCAGCAGTTCCAGGACGACGACCAGCAGCGCGACGCGCCGCAGGGCGCCGTACCCGCGCGGGCGGGCGGGCGAACCGCTGCCGGCGCAGGTGTGGGCGTGGAACCGTTGCTTCATTGCAATCCCCCTTCGGTCTTCACGATCGTCGCCAGCGTCAGGAGCGTCGAGCGGAGCTTGAGCCCCGCCTTCTCGGCCGCCGGCGGGTTCGCCTCGAACCGGATCCTCTGGTCTTCCTGGTACAGGTTGAGCATGCCCCCGCGGGCACAGAAGCCGGGCGCCTCGCTGATGGTCAGCACAGGCTTCCCGGCCAGGTCGGCCCGCACCGCGGGCCAGGATTCGTGGGCGGCCGGCGTCAGGTACAGGGCCTGGCAGGCCTTGCCTTCATGGCTCCACTGGGCGGCGTCGCGATAGACGCGCACGACCAGCTTGCGCCCCTGGATCTCCTTGCCCTCCAGCCCCTTCTCGAGGGCGCCGGCCTGCAGGTCCTCGCCGACAACGGCGACGACCAGCGGCGACGACGCCTCGCCCAGCGCGGCCGCGGGCCATTCCGCGAACTTCAGGAAGTTGAGCACGAAGGCGGCGCGCAGGGCCTCGGCCTGCTGGGCGCCGGCGGCGGCCGGGGACAGGCAAAGCAGCAGCGCCAGCACGGCGGCCACGCCGCGCGGCAGCATGCCGGCCCGATGGACCGAAAGCACGCCGATGCGTGAGCGGTGGCAGGATCTGGTCCTGCCCGTGGGCTGCGGGAAGTGAAGCACGGAACTCCTCGGAGCGACCCGGGCGACAATCGCGGCGCCGACCGGCGGTCCCCGCGACGAATCTGGGGGTGGCGATGTCGCGGCCCCCGGGCCGCGCTCCCACCGTGCCATGGGGATCGACCGTGCATGAGACGGCTTTAGCAAATACGCCGCAACCCCGCCCGGCCTCATCCGTTGCCCCCGACCCGGGACTGCTGTTATCGTCTGGGGCAAGCACGCTTACACCCCCGCCATCCCTTGCGGACAGGAGATCCCATGCAACTGGCAGGAAAAACAGCCCTCGTGACCGGCGCCAGCCGCGGCATCGGCGCCGCCTGCGCGCGCCTGCTGGCCGAGCGCGGCGCCGCCGTCATCGTCAACTACCGACACTCCAAGGACGCGGCCCAGGCCGTCGTCGCCGACATCGCCGCCGCCGGCGGTCGCGCCGTGGCCCTGCCCGGCGACATGTGCGACGCCGAGCAGGTGGACCGCCTGGTCACCGCCGCCACCGCCGAGGTCGGCCCCATCGACATCCTGGTCCTGAACGCCGGGCCGGACGTGCCCTGGAAGCCGGTCACCGAACTGTCGCAGGCCGAGTTCGAGGCCAAGGTCCTGAGCGAGATGCGCAACTTCTTCCTGCCGGCCAAGGCCGTGATGGCGTCGATGATCGCGCGGCGCAGCGGCTGCATCATCGGCATCAGCAGCGGCCTGTCACGCTACCCGGCCTACGGCTTCAGCGCGCACACGACCAGCAAGTCGGGCGTCGACGGTTTGATGAAGTCGCTGGCCTTCGAGCTGGGGCCCTACGGCATCCGCGTCAACACGGTGGCGCCTGGACTGACGCGCACCGACGCGACGGCGCACATGCCCGAGGCGCAGGTCGCGGCCATCGCCGGCATGACCCCGCTGCGGCGGGTGGGCGAGTCGATGGACGTCGCGGGCATCGTCGCCGCGCTGGCCGACGATGCGACCTCGTTCGTCAGCGGCGCCTACATCCCGGTCAGCGGCGGCATCCAGATGCCCTGACCGCCGGCGAGGATGGAACTGTTCCTTGGCGCCGGGTTTTGGTATCCTCATGTGGCGGCGGACCCGCCCTGTGTTCACGGGGTCCGGCCGCGGGTGTCCGTTCCGCGCCGCGCGCGGCGGTCCCGGAGGGCCTGGGCGGCCCGAGGGGCCGGGCGAGGTGGGTCTCGCCGCGATGGCCACGCCCGGTTTGGAGGTGATCCAGTGGGTAGTCATAGAACCGGCTCAGTGGAGGTGGCGTCCCCGCTCTGAGGGGCCACTGCGGCAAGAGGCTGAGAGGTGACCCCGGTGGGGGAACCCGACGCCGCCCGCACTGAAGCTACGAGGGCGCCGGTGCACGAAGTGCCGGCGCCCTCCGTTTTC
>CAINDZ010000055.1 GCA_903847545.1 uncultured bacterium
CGGCGGCATCTGGCACAGCGGCGACGACCAGCGCCACAACCTCGGCCTGCAGTTGCACTACCTGCTGCGGCAGGATTCGCACCTGCGGCTGTTCACCTCCGTCGGCACCGGCTTCTACTACCACCGGCAGCGCGTCGAGGGTGCCCTGGACACCGACGCGTTCACCGCCAAGACCGACTGGAACTACGGCGCCGGTGTCGGCGTCGAGGTCCTGCAGGGCCCGCGCTGGGCCTGGCTGGCCGAGTTCGACTTCGTGCACGAGGAGCGCACCGGCAACACCACCGTGGCGCCGCAGCTCGGCGTCCACTACTACTGGTGACCGCCCGGCGCAACGATGCCGCCCGCCGCGCCTGGTGCCTGTACGACTGGGCGAATTCCGCGTTCGGCACCACCGTCATGGCGGCGCTCTTCCCGCCGTTCTTCCGCCAGCTCGCCCTGGCCGCCGGCAAGGGCGAGGCCCAGTCCACCGCGCTGTGGGGCTACGTCACCGCAGGGGGGCTGCTGCTGACGGCCCTGCTCTCGCCCCTGCTGGGCGCCGGCGCCGACGCCCGGGGCGACCGCAAGCGCCGGCTGGCCTGGTCCGCGGGGCTGGGCGCGGCGCTGACGATGGCCATGGCGCTGCTTGGCGGCGCGGGTTGGCCGGCCGCCGCGCTGCTGTTCACCGCCGCCAGCCTCGCCTTCTCGCTGTCGATCGTCTTCTACGAATCGCTGCTGCCGCACCTAGCCGATGGGGCCGAGGTGGACGCCTTGTCGGCGCGCGCCTACGGCCTGGGCTACGCCGGCGGCGGCCTGCTGCTGGTGGTCAACCTGGCCTGGGTGCTGAAGCCGGGCTGGTTCCACCTGCCGGACGCGGGCGCCGCCGTGCGCCTGTCGTTCGTCAGCGTGGGCGTGTGGTGGGCGCTGTTCACGATCCCGCTGCTGCGCCGCGTGCCGGAGCCGGCGGGATCGGGCGCGGCCCCGGGCCTCGGCGCCACGCTGGCGCGCCTGCGCGCGACCTTCGGCGAGATCCGCGCCTACCGCGACCTGAGCCTGCTGCTGCTGGCCTACTGGGCCTACAACGACGGCATCGGCACCATCGTCAAGATGGCCACCGCCTTCGGTTCCGAGCTGGGCATCGGCCTGACGCACCTGATCGGCGCGCTGGTCGTCACCCAGCTCGTGGGCATCCCATCATCGTACCTGTTCGCCGCGGCGGCCCGCCGCGCGGGGGCTCGTCCGCTGGTGCTGGGCGCCCTGGCCGGCTACGTGGCGATCACGGTGGGGGCGCTCTTCCTGCGGACGACGGCACATTTCTACGTGCTGGCCGCCGCGGTGGGGCTGGTGCAGGGCGGGGCGCAGGCCCTGAGCCGGTCCCTGTTCGCGGTCATGGTGCCAAGGCACCGTGCGGCGGAGTTCTTCGGGTTCTTCGGCGCGAGCGGGCGCCTGGCCGGGGTGGCCGGGCCCCTGGTCTTCGGACTGACGGCCCAGGGCGCGGGCTCCAGCCGCGTCGGGGTCGCCTCGCTGGTCGTGTTCTTCGTGGTCGGGGCCCTGCTGCTGCTGCGCGTCGACCCGGCCGCCGGCATCGCGGCCGCCCGGCGGGCCGAGCAGGAAGCCGGCTGGACGGCCGCATCCTGATGGTCGCCGCCGCCGCCGCCCTGGTGTAAGCTGTTCACACACACGGCCCGGCCGCTGCCGGGCGCCGTCCCCAGAAAGGTGAGACCATGGCCAGCTCCCGTCCGGCATTCTCGAAGGATCCGCTCTACCAGATGCTGAGGGGCGACGACATCAAGGGCTTCAACGCGAAGCGCGCCGCCGGCGTCGACTGCGACCTGCGCGACGTCGACCTGCGGGCGCTCGACCTGCGCAACATGAACGCCGACGGCCTGGACATGAGCGGCGCCTACCTGCGCGATGCCGACATCCGCGGCATCGACTTCACGAACACGCGCATGGAGGGCGTCAGCCTGCGCGGCGCGCGCATCTCGGGCGTGATGTTCCCGGCCGAGCTTTCCGCCGACGAGATCCGACTGTCGGTCGACTTCGGCACGCGCATGCGCTACAACCCGCTGCTGCGAAGCGGGGACTAGGGCGACCCGGGGGTGATCGACGTGCTGTTGCGCCTGGCCTAGTCGTCGGGCATGTTCCCCTCGCCGAGGGGCAGCAGGCGCACGCGCCCGTTCAGGATCCGCGCCAGGCGAGGCCGGCGGACCGAGGCGCGCACCGGCATCCGCTCGTTGCCCAGCTGGATCGTGATCCCCGACCACACTTCCTGCAGCGCGGCCAGCTCGCAGTGGCAGGCCGCCTCCGACTCGTCGATCAGGCGGCGGATGGTCGCCTTCATCTCCTCGATCGCCTGGGGCAGCGCCTGCAACTCGCGCCCGAGGTCCAGCAGGCCCCGGTCGGTCTCCTCGCTCGTGGGCGCGGCCTGCAGCCGGTTGATCTCCTCGGGCAGCACGTGGCGGCGGGTCTCCAGGGCGGCGAGCTGTTCCTCGAGGTGCGCGATGCGCGGCTCGACCAGGTAGTCGACGCCGGCGACCAGCAGCGTGCCCGTCGCGCCCGCGGCGCCGGCCTGGCCGGCGGTGATGCCGCCGCGGGCGATCGTGGTGCCGCCCGCCAGCCGCCCGCCCGGCACCAGCACGCGCCCGAGCGTGCGGATGTCGGTGTGCGAGATCTCGTTGCCTGCCGCGACGTCGCCGATCGCGTCGATGGTCACGTCGCGCAGGTACCGCGCCTGCACGCCGCCGCCGACCTCGATACGGTATCCCTCCTGCCCGACGATGCCGCCGGCCACCGAGAGGTTTCCGCCGGCCTTGATGTTGCACGGCTCGACCATGCCGCGCACGGCGATGTCGCCGCCCACCTCCACGGTGACGCCCTGCTCGATGTCGCCCTCGACCTGCAACGTGCCCGGGTGGTTGATGTTGCCCGTCGACAGGCCGAGGTTGCCCTTGATGACGTACACGTCGTCCACCGCGAGCGTGCCGTTGTTCAGGCGCACGCGCCCCGACACCGCGGCCTCGATCCAGACGACGCCGGCGCCGTCCTCGCGCTGCGTCACGCCCTTGCCGCAGCGCATGCGCTCCTTCTGCGGGCGCGACACGGGAATCTTCACGCCGAAGACGTTCAGGCCCGGTTCGCCGAGGATGGGCGGGTGCACCTTCAGGATCCACTCGCCCGCGGTGACGGCGCGGTTGTCCAGCCTGGCCCAGAAGTCGATCGCGCCGGTCGCGGCGTCGACCTCCCAGCCCTCGACGAAGAAGTCGCGCGCCCACTCGAGGCGGCCGTCCTGCGAAGGCTCGGCCGGGTAGCCCTGGATGAGCAGCTGGTCGACCAGCGGGCCGCCGCCGGCGGCATCGGCCGCGAGCATCTCGGCGAGCATCGCCGCATCGGGATGTTCGGGGATCTTCAGGCGCTCGAACGCCGCCATCACCGCGGCGACGGTCGCCTCGAGGTTCTTGAGCGGGTTCGGGCAATCGAGCAGGACGCTGAGTTCATCAGCCGACACATGCACGTTCACGCCGCCCGGA
>CAINDZ010000056.1 GCA_903847545.1 uncultured bacterium
CCCGTGTCGCGGTACCAGCTGTGCACCGTCAGGGCGCCGAGGTGCATGTCGCGCGCCTCGACGGCCAGGGCGTGCGCGTTGTCGGTCGGCACGGCGAAGATGCGCTCGTCGTAGGGGCGGCGACTGAGCGCGGCCTCGACGGTCAGGCGGGACTGCTCCAGGTTGAGCGGGCCCATGCGCAGGCCCGTGCGGGCCAGGTTGCGGGGGCTGAAGGCGACGTCGACCGATGCCACGTCGTTGTGCATCAGCGGGGTCAGGTCGCGCCATTCGGTGAGTGCGGTGTTCGTCCAGTCCTTGCGCAGGAACATGGCGCCCGACTCGATACGCCCGCCCCAGGCCTTGTGGCGCAGGCGCATGATCAGGGCGTTGTCGCCGTTGGCCACGTCGACGCCGGCGTCGTTGTAGGTGCCGCCGTTGTCGCTGACGATGAACGTGCCGCCGAGGTTCTTGACCCCCATGAACCAGCCGTCCCAGAAGTCGACGCGGATGCCCTGCGCCTTCGGGCCCCAGTCGTCGTTCTTCAGGGAGTTGTCGTCGATCAGCCGCAGCAGCGGCTCGTCGTTGATGTAGAACCGGTTCTGGCGGTAGAAGAGGAACGCCTCGGACTTGCTCTTGCGCAGCTTGATGTGGCCCTCGCCGTCGATCCATCGCGGATGGTAGTAGTCGACCTCGGCCGTCTGGCCGTCGTCGCGGTTGGCCTGGGCCCAGAGCTTGGAGTAGATCTCCACCTTGTCGCTGGGACTGGAGAAGATCTTCAGTTCGGACCAGAACGACGGCATGCCGTTGGCGCCGGGCGAGCCGACGTGCCAGCGGCCGTCATCCTTCTGCGCCGAGAGCTCGGTCGAGATGTAGCCCTCCAGACGGGTGGCGGCCCCGGCAGGCGCCGCGGCGAGCAGCCCGAGCAGGGCGCCGGTCGCGGCCGCGCGGGCGCGGCAGGGCAGCCGGCGGGCAATACGGTTGGGACGCAGGCGCACGGTCACTTCCTCACGGTGAAGGAGAGCATATAGACGTTGCCCAGCTTGCGGTCGGTCTCGACGGCGAAGTCGGCCTCCCAGCGCTTGTCCTGCAGGCCGGCGCCCATCGTCACCAGGCCGCGGTCCAGGCCCGAGCGCAGCACGAGCGCGTTGAAGAACCAGATCTCGGCGCCGCCGTGCATGACGACGTTCGTGGTCTGGCCGTCGCGGTTGCGAAGGTCGGCCGTCACCAGAAGCGTCTTGCGGAAGAGCCAGCTGCCCCCGGCGGCCCACTCGGTGAACACCGGGTCGGGGTCCGACGTGTTGTCGAGCAGCTGCAGCTTCGTCTGGTGAAGGTTGTAAACCACGGCGCCGAGGGTCCAGGGTCCGCCCTTGTCGTAGAGCACGCCGATGTCGGCCGAGAATCCCTGGTCGCCGCCGTTGTAGTTCGGGTCGTTGAGCGGCTCGTAGCCGGGCGCCGCCAGCAGGAACATCTTGCCCGTGATCCCGACGGACAGCCCGGGCGCGAACGGCAGATCACGGGCGACGGCCAGGTTCAGCGTGTCCTCGGAATAGAGGTTGTCGATGCCCACGCGCACCCAGCTGGCGCCGAAATGCCAGTCGCGCCAGGCCGGCAGCCCCAGCGCCAGGTAGTCGTTCTGGATGTCGGGCGTGTCGTAGAGCCAGGCCCGCGTGGCCATCAGCGCCAGCCGGTCGCTGCGGGCCAGGCCGGCAGGGTTCCAGTACGTCGCGTTGGCGTCGTCGGCCAGCGAGACGAACGCCGAGCCCATGGCCTTGGGCCGGGCGCCCATGTACTGGTGCCGGAAGTCGGCCTTCGCCTCCCCGGCCGCCATGGTCACGCCGGCCGCCAGGGCCAGCGTGGCGCACCACCGCGCCGTTCGTGTGCGCGCGCGCTTCATCGGATCACCGCCACGGAATGGTTGCTGCGGATGGTGCGCGTGCCGCCGGCCTGGTTGTAGGTCGCGATCACGCGCAGGATGTAGACGCCATAGGGCACGAAGTCGCCCGTCGAGGAGCGCCCGTCCCACACCAGCCCCGGCACGCGCCGCGGCGTCGTGTCGTTGAGGTCGGTGCCGGCGAACGGGAAGGTGTCGCTCAGGAGCGCCTGGCGCACGCCGTTGATGTTGTAGATCTCGACGGTGACCGTGGCCTCGCCGCTCAGGTAGAAGCTGATGTTGGTCTCGTCGTAGAGCCCGTCGCCGTTCGGCGAGAACGGGTTGGGGGAGATCGTGATGCCGGAGAGGATCTCGCCCTCTGTGGCGGCCACGGCGTCGGTCGCGAACAGGCCGTAGCTGCCGGCCCGCGTCACGGTCGCCTTCACGTTGTTGCCCGTCGAGGTCACGTTGCCGCCCACCAGCAGCCAGCGCCGCGAGGCGGGATTGTACTGGTAGAGGGCCACGTGCTGCTCGTCGACCCCGGCGGGCATCCAATCCTGCGGATAGTGCAGGCTCAGTTCCATGGTGCCGGGGAGCTCGTCTTCGTACGCCAGGCGCCCGCCGAGCGTGTCGGTCGTGGCCACGGCGATGGTCCGGAACACGCCCAGGGGCACGCCGGCGGGCACCGTCGGATCGGACGTGATGTCCGCCGGCGTCGCGCAGATGTCCCACGCGACGGCGACATGCGCGCCCATCGTGTCGGCGGCGGCGGCCCCGCCGGTCCACGCCTGGGCCGCGTGGCGCGCCACGAGCCGGGTGCGCAGGGGCTCGGACAGCTTCACCTGCGAACCGTCGACCTGCAGCAGCTTCGTGTCCGGGCCGACCAGCGACGAGGTCACTTCGCGGCACCCCTCGGTCGGCGTGATCTCGAGCGTCGTCACGGGCGACACCGTCGGCTCGTTCAGCGCGTAGGGATCGTCCGCCTCGATCTCGAACTCGAGGTAGCGCGTGCCCTCGACCGGCGACACGGCCAGCGTCTCCAGGAACGCCGGCAGGATGTCCACGACCCAGATGTCGTTGCCGAGGTAGCCCATGGGCACCTCCTGGTCCCAGCCCGTCCCGGCGAAGTTGGTCGAGCGATAGCGGAACGTCGCCGAACTCACGCGGTCGTCGTCGGTGACGCGGAAGGCCAGCGCCAGCGGCGCCCCGGCCAGCGGCTCGACGCGCGTGACGACTGAGCCCTTGCCGCCAGTGTCGATGACCGGCGGTCCCGTGTCCTCGAACGCCGACATCTCGATCGCGACCGGCGTCAGGCGGTCGGCCAGGCGCTGCTGGGCATCCGCCGACTCGTAGTCGAGGATCTCCTCCTGCGTCTTGCCCGGCGCGTGGCCGAGGCCGGGGGCCAGGAGCAGGTCCACCAGGTTCGCGTCACGGTCGGTGTTGGCGCCGCCGCCGAAGTTCCACTCGCTGCGGCCCTCGTTGATCCAGCGGATGCCGCCCAGCACTTCCTCGCCGCCGAAATCGTGGCTCGACACGCACACGGCGATGTCCCACGAGCGCAGCGCCTCGGGCGTCGGGTCGCCGAGCGCCGCCTTCGACACCAGCGCGGTGACTGTGTTCGCCGCGGGATCGCCGACGATCATGATGTCCTTGTCCGTGCGCAGGGCGTTCGCGCGCCACGAGTCGAGCGTGTTCTGGCTGAACGAGGGGATCAGCGCCTTGTACCAGCCGTCCATGATGCTGGCGTAGTCCCAGGCGTCCCAGCGCTGGAACGCAGCGCCGCGGGCCGGCAGGCTGGCGGTGGCGCCGCCCGGCCCGTTGTCGATCAGGATGTCGATCTTCTGGATGTTCAGCTCGCCGTAAAGCGGGTTCCAGTCGGCCA
>CAINDZ010000057.1 GCA_903847545.1 uncultured bacterium
TGCCGCGTCGAGATCTCGGCCGCGCTCACGCCCGCCGACCTGCGCCAGGCGCTGTCCGCGCTGCATGCGCACCGGCTCGAGCTCAGCCAGGCCGTGTCGTTCCGCGATGCCGAGGTGCCCGGGCTGCCGTGGACGTTCAGCGTCGCCGGCCACCGCGTGGTGCAGGCCACGAGTGACGACGAGTTCTGCATCGACACGCTGGTCGACTCGCTGTTCGAACCGTCGGCCGGCCTGGAGTTCAAGGCCACGCAGGTCGTGCGCGCCGACTTCCTGCAGGACCTGATGTCGGTCCTGCGGCAGGCCGCCGACAACCTGGATGCGGGGGCCGCCGACGGCGAGGGCCGGCCGGTCATCTCGCGCGACGAACTGGAGGCGATCCACGAGGGCGTGCAGCAGCTCCTGCGGCGCGACCCGGGCGCCGGCGAGATCGCGAACCTGATGGAGCTCGCGCGCCGGGTGCTCGACGTGAGCGGCGACCCGGGCAAGGCGCGATTCGTGTTCGACACGCTGCGCAAGGACCTCAATATCGCGGCGGCGCCGCCCCTGCCCCTGGGGCGGCGCGAGGCGGAGCAGGCCGAGTGGCCGCTCGCGAAGATCAACCGGCTGGTGGCCGGCCTCAAGGCGCAGGGCCTGGAAGTGCCGGGGCCGCAGGTCGGCGCGCGGCGCGACCAGCTGGCGATCAGCTTCCGCATGCTGGCCGACGGGCCCCGGACCGCGCACTTCGCGACCGCGCTGGAAGCCCTGCGCCGCGCGTGCCGCACGCCGGACATCGGGCGCGACGAGGCTGTCGTCATCACCGCCGCGCTGGAGGACCTGGCCCGCGACCGGCTGCGCGACGTGGCGGATCGCGCGCTGCCGTCTCTGCTGGCCGACCTGCGCGAGACGCGTCCCGACCTCGTGGCTGCCGTCTGGTCGGGCCTGGCGGGCAGGCTCGAGCCTGACGAACTGGCGACCGTCTGGCCGCACCTGGTGAACGACCTGCTCCTGGGCCTCGACTCCGGGGCCGAGACCGTCGTCCGCAGCTGCTGCCGCCTGGCCGGCGAGCTGGACTTCGCGGCCGCGCTCGTCGAGGTGCCGCGCCTGCTGTCCCTGCCCGGGGCCGAGCGGGCCGCGTCGGCGGACCAGGTCTTCCTGCTGCCCCCGCTGCAGGTGCGGGGCGTGCACGCGGCCGTCCTGCACACCGCGGCGGCCGGGCGCCACGGCGCGCGCCTGTTCCGCGAGCTGCTGCGCCACCCGCCGGACCGGCTCACGGGCATCATCACCACCGCCTGCGCCGATTGCGAGGCCGGCGACCCGGCCCTGCTGCTGGCCCTGCTGCGCGATGCCGGCAACCCATCGCCATCGCCGGAGCTTGTCTTCCTCGCGACGGCGCTGCTGGTCCAGGTCCTCGAGTCGATGGAGCCCGCGCGGCGCGCCGAGCCGTGGGCGCTGGAGGCGGTCCGCTGGCTGGGCGCCGAGGCGCCGGCCACCGCCGAACCGTTGCTGCGGCGCATCGTCGGCGAGCGCCGCTGGATGCGGGCGGCCTGGCCCGAGGCGTGTCGTGCCGAGGCCGCCGCGCTGCTGGCGGCCACGGAAGAGAGGAACTGAGATGGAAGGACGCCTCAGTGACCTGATCATCCGGCTGGCCGGCGGCATCAGCCAGCGGCGGATGTACTTCGATGCGCACCCGCGCGTGGCGGCCACGTCGCGCGAGGTGGCCGGCGACCTGGCGTCCCTGTTGCGCGACATGCAGGCGGTGTCGCTGACGGTCGGCGTCTACGGTGGCCGGTTCGTGCGCCACGGGCGCTACCTGGTGGGCCCGTCGATCGCCGGCCGTTCGCTGGTCGACTTCGCCGAGCGCCTGCAGTGCGGCGGCTTCACGTTCAGCCTGCCCCTGACCGCCGACGACCTGACGGGCTTCTTCCGCCTCGCGGCCGACCGCTCGCGCCGCTGGGACAGCCTGGCCGACGCGCGGGCCGCCTTCGCCGCGGCGGGCCTCGGCCACATCGCGCTGGAGGCGCCGCTGGTCGAGGAGATCGACGACGCGGCCGCCGACGATGACGAAGCCGGCGCTGCCGCGGGCGATTTCGCGCGCCTGGTGCCCGCCTACCAGTCCATGTACGACGCCGTCGCCGGCAACGCGCTGCTGGTGGGCAGCAACGGCGCCGTCGACGTCGCCGGCGCCGTCGACGCCGGCGCCAGCCTGGTCGCACTGGCGGGGCAGGGCGCCCTCGACGTGATGCAGTTCCTGCGCTACCCCGACTACGACAGCTACACCATCGGCCACTCGGTCCGCGTCGCCGCGCTGTCGACGATGGTGGCGCGCGCCCTGGGCTGGCCCGAGGACGTCCTTTGCGAGGTGGCCGCGGCGGGCCTGCTGCACGACATCGGCAAGGGGCGTCTGCCCTCGGAGATCCTCTTCAAGCCCGGGCGCCTCGACGACGACGAGCGCCGCGTCATCGAGACGCACCCGGAGCTGGGCGTGCGGCTGCTGCTGGACAACGGCGAGGACAGCGCGGTGATCATGTCGGCGGCGTGGGGGCACCACCTGCGGCACGACGGCGGCGGCTACCCGCACTCGCGGTCGGACCACCGGCCCGGCATCGTGGCGGAGCTGCTCCATGTCTGCGATGTCTTCGAGGCCCTCACCGCACGGCGGCCGTACAAGACCTCGCTTTCGCCGCGCCGCGCGTTCGAGTTCATGCTGCGCGACGCCGCCTCGTTCCACCCGCAGCTGCTGGCCACGCTGGTCGGCACCGTGGGCCTGTACCCGCCGGGCAGCGAGGTGCTGCTGGGCGATGGGCGTCGTGCCGTCGTGGTCGCCGTCGGGGCGGACCTCGACCGCCCGCGCTTGCGCATCACCGCCGGGCCGCACGGGCGTGCCATCCCACGCGACCAGCAGCCTGACCTCGACCTCGCCGCCCACCCGTCGCTGGAGGTGGCCGAGCTGCTGGAGGCGGACCTGGTTCCCGCCGCCGGTTGACCGTGGCGCCGCCCTGATTCGCCCTAATTTTCGTCGTGTTTTCCCGCCACCCGCCTGTTATCTTGCCCGCACCATTGCCCAGGACCCGCACTCCCGGACACACCTGCCCGAGACGGACCCCGCCGCCGCCTGCCGGCCGCGGCCGAAGGAGCCTTCCAGATGAAGAACGCGCCTCAATTTCCCGGTATCCGGGTCACCACGAACGGCAACCAGCTCGTCTCCTATCATACGGAGGCCCGCATCACCGACGGCGGCGTGTTCTACCCGATCACGCCCTCGACCGAGATGGGCGAGAACTACCAGCTCTCGTACGCCGAGGGAAACCTGAACGTCTTCGGCGGCAGCAAGCTGGCCTGCGAGACCGAGGGCGAGCACTCGGCGCAGGGCGGCGCCATCGCGTTCTCGGTCTGCGGCAAGCGGACGGTCAACTTCACGTCGGGGCAGGGCATCGTCTACGGCGCCGAGCAGTACTACCACGCGCCGGGCAAGTTCTCGACGATGATCCTCGAGGTGTCGGCCCGCGCGCTGACCAAGCACGCGCTGAACGTGCACTGCGGCCACGACGACATCTACGCCGTCATGGACACCGGCTGGATCATGCTCTTCGGCAAGGACTCGCAGCAGGCGGCCGACCA
>CAINDZ010000058.1 GCA_903847545.1 uncultured bacterium
GCCGCCTCGGACTTGCCGAAGCGCTGCAGGAACTCCTCGTAGCCCTGCCGGGCCAGGTCGTTGTTCCCGCGCGTGCGGTCGGCCTCGGCCGCCTGGAAGATGCTGCGCCCCTCCTCGGGCAGCGCGTCGGCGCCACCGCCCTGCGAAGGCTTGTAGTCGCCGAGCGTCGGGATGCCCTGCCGGCTGGCCAGCAGGTCGACGCGGGCCGAGAGCTCACGCATGTACTGGGCGTTGTCGTCCAGTTTCTGCATGAGTTGATCCAAACGTGCGGACACCTGGCTCAGCTTGGCCAGGCGCATCGCCGACGACTCGTCGCCGGCGTCCTTGTCCATGCGCATGAGCTGGCTGAGGGCCTGCACCTCCTGCAGGAGGCGCTTGTTCTCGGCCTGCATGCGCGCGACCTGGTCGCGGTTGTCCTGCACCGCGACCTCGATGCGGTTGAGCTGCGGGGCGCAGCCGGCAAGCAGCAGCAGCCCCGCAGCCATCACCAGGTGGCGCATCCGCGTCACGGGCGCTCGAAGTGCGCGCGGCGGTTCTGGGCCCAGTCGGCCTCGGTGTGGCCGGCGTTGAACGGGCGGCTCTCGCCGTAGCTGGTCTGCTTGACCTTGCCCGGCGCCACGCCCAGGCTGACCAGGTAGTCGCGGACGATCTTCGCACGCTTCTCGCCCAGGGCGATGTTGTACTCGATCGTGCCGCGCTCGTCGCAGTGGCCGGCGACCATCACCGTCACGCCCGCTTCCTTCAGGATGCGCGCGTTGCGGTTGAGCACGCCCATCTGCGCATCGTCGAGCTCGTACTTGTCGTACCCGAAGAAGACGTCCTCGATGCCGTACTTCGAGGGCTCGAGGTTCTCGTAGTCGGGGCCCTTCGGCTGCACGGGCTCGGGCTTGGGGGCCTCGGCGATCTTCTCGACCGGGGCCTGCTCCACCGGCGCGGGCTCGGTGACCACCGGCGGCTTCTTGCTGCAACCGCCCAGCACGGCCAACGCCAGCGCGAGCGCGAGCACCACGAGCCACAGCCGGGACAACGATCCGTTCTTCATGTCGACCACTCCTTGGTTTGCCCGGGACCTAGTGGGACCAGCCCGGGGTGATATCGGGGTCATTCCCGAAAGTCAGTTGGCGGAATCCGTTCTCCACCACGTCGTAAACGTACAGCTTGGAGGTCCCGGACTTGTCGGAGGCGAACACCAGGTGCCTGCCGTCGGGAGCCCAGCTGGGGTCTTCGCAGTTGCGCCACGAGGCGTCGGTGACGATCCGGCGGTCCTCGCCGCCGGGCCTCATCACGACGATCTGCGTCAGCACGTCCTCGCGCGTCGCGTACGCCAGCCACTCGCCGCTGGGCGACAGGGTGGCCGAGTCGTTGTACTTGCCCTCGAAGGTGACACGGCGTTTCCCGGCGCCTTCGCGGTCGATCATATATAACTGCGGGGTACCGCTGCTGTCACTCGTAAAAACCAGTTCCCGGCCGTTTGGGGCCCAACTGGGGCTGATTTCGATGGCCGGCGAGACCGTCAGGCGCTTGACGATCGCGCCCTCCGGGGTGATCCGGTAGACCTCGGGGTCGCCCGACTTGGACAGCGAGATAAGGAGTTCCTTGCCGTCGGGACTCCAGTCGGCGCCCAGGTTCAGCCCCTCCATCGACAGGACCTGCCTGACCGCCCCGGTGGCCGTCTCCAGAAAGTACAGTCCCTGCTGGCCGCCCCGGTAGCTGGTGAACGCGATGCGCGCGGCGTCGGGCGACCAGTCCGGGCACAGGTTCAGGGTCCGGTTGGCGGTCAG
This sequence comes from uncultured bacterium, assembly GCA_903847545.1. GTDB lineage: Bacteria > Krumholzibacteriota > Krumholzibacteriia > LZORAL124-64-63 > LZORAL124-64-63 > CAINDZ01. The sequence continues at coordinate 1,782 of CAINDZ010000058.1, forward strand.
GCGCAGGAGTCCCTCGCCGTCGTAGTCGACCACATAGATGTCGCGGCGGTCGCCCCGACCGCGCGAGAACGCGATCCGCGTCAGGGCGATGCCCTCGCTGCCGGTGGTCGTGCGCACGACCTCGTTCGCGAAATGGTGGGCCGTGGTGCGCACCTGCTCGGGCGCCGGCTTGTAGCGCTTGGTCAGCACGAGCTGGCGGTCGGGCCACGACAGCAGGTTCAGGTTCACGACCAGGACGCCGTCGCTCCCGCGCTCGACCGTCGCCTCGGTGGTCCAGCTGAAGGGCAGCTCCTTGTCCGGGAAGCCGGGGCCGCCCACGCGGAACAGCCCGCTCAGCAGCAGGTCGTTGGCCAGGACCTCGCGCAGGCGGGCGGCCGTCTCCTGGACCCCGCGGTCATCGCCGAGCCCGCGAAAATCCCCCACCCTCAGATCGGTCTTCAGCACGGCGGTGGCCGTGTGCTCGATCGACACCTCGGTCCGCCCGCCGCCCTGGGCCAGGGCCGGCAGGGAGCCCAGGCAACAGGCGGCAAGCACGAGGAAGCAGGTCGCGCGCATCTTCATTGGGCTCCGGGCTCCAGTCTGAAATCGAAGGTGACACCGAGGTCGTCGCCCCGGAATTGCGGAGGCAGCGGCGGCAGGCGCGTGGTCTGCACGGCCCGCACCGCCTCGCGATCGTAGACGCCGATGCCGCTGTTGCGGACCAGCTTGACCTGCGTCACCAGCCCGGCGCGGTTGACCACGAAGTGCACGCTGCAGGAGACCTCGGCCCGCTGCCCGAAACCGAGCTGGCGCGGGTTCCAGTTCGCGATGACCCGCCCCTTGACGGCCTCGAGGTAGTAGGCGAACGGGAAGTCGCGGTCGGTGCCGCTGACGCCCGGCCCCCCCATGCCGACCCCGGCGGCCCCGCCGCGCCCGACGCCGGTCGAGCCCGGCGACCCGGTCCCACCAACCTTGCCCGTGGCCGGCGCGGGCCCGGGCAAGCCCTCGCTGCGGACCGCCGGCTTCGGCTTGTCCTTGGGCTTCGGCTTCTCCTTCGGCAGCTGCTTGGGCGGCCGGGCGGCGTCCGGCTTGGCGACGGGCTCGACCGGCGTCGTCGTGGGCTCACTGACGGTCACGGCGGCGGCCGGCGCGCGGCCTCGCGGCCCCTCTACCAGGCGCACGTTGATCACGCTCGGTTCCGCCACCTGCGGCCGGCCGGCGACGCTCCCGTACAGCAACAGCCCGGCGAACGCCAGGGCGTGCAGGGCCAGCGAGGCCGGGATGCCGCGCTGCATCACGTCAGCGCCTCTTCCCGCCCGCGGGCGCGGAAACCGGCTGGTCGGCGACCAGGCTCAGGTTCACGAAGCCCTGCTTCTCCACCGCCGCCATCAGCTTCAGCACGAAGCCGTAGGGGACTTCCTCGTCGCAGCGCAGGTAGACCGGGATCGTGGCCTTGTCGGCCGCGTAGGGTTCGAGCATGCCGGCGAGGTCGGTCATCGCCACGGCCTGCTCCTGGAAGAAGACCTGCCGCGTGGCGGTCACCGAGATGACCGGGCCCTCCTTGACGATCACCTCGCGCGTCTCGGTCTCCGGGAGGTTCACCTCGACCCCGCCCTGGATGTACGGCGCCGTCAGCATGAAGATGATGAGCATGCAGAGCACCACGTCAACCAGCGGCGTGATGTTGATGGCCGCCATGGCCGGGTAGCGTCGGCGTCGGAGCGCCATCAGTGGGCCTCGCCGCGCCGGGATGCCTCGGCCTGTCCGGCCGACTCCTCGAGGATGGAACGCAGGCGGTCCAGCTCGTTCGTCACCAGGTCCAGGCGCCGCACCAGGAGGTTGTAGAACACGACCGCCGGGATGGCCGCGGCCAGGCCGGCCACCGTGGTGATGAGGGCCTCGGCGATGCCGGGCGCCACCACGGTCAGGTTGGCGCTGTGCATCGAGGCCATGCTCCAGAAGCTGGTCATGATGCCCCACACCGTGCCGAGCAGGCCCATGAACGGGGCGACGGTCACCGTGGTGGACAGGACGACGACGTAGCGCTCGAGGTGCTCGATCTCCAGGTACGAGACGCGCTCGCAGGCGCGCCGGACGCCCTCGAGGTCGCGCGCGCCGGCGGCTTCGCTCATGACGTTGCACAGGGGCAGGTCGCCGTTCGCGCCGCACCAGGCCAGGAAGTCGCGCCGCGAGTACTGGCCGGCCAGCCAGCGCTCGCAGTGGTCCCAGAACGCGGCGTGGCCCTTGCGGATGCGCGCGAGCGTCCGCGTCTTGTCGATGTAGATGGCCCACGAGAGGACGGACCCCGCCAGCAGCAGGAACAGGATCAGCTTCCCGAAGAAGGTCGACGTGTTGATGAGGGTCATGACGTCGCCCGCGGTCAACGCCCCCAGGACAGGGGTCGGCATGACGGCGAAGGTGAAGGCCATGGGCCCTCCTTGGCGGAGCGGGGTGCTGGAATCGGCTGGCCGGTCGCGCTCCATCTTGACCGGATCCGCCCGGGCCCTCCTGGCCCGGCGCCGACGCCCGGAGGCGACGGCCGCGTGTGCGGGGCGCCCGACGGGTGCCCGGAATGCGTCTACCCGGAAGCGGACGGCCGGTTCCCGCAGCCGTCCCGGGCAGGCTCAACCCTCCGCGCGGAGGGCCTTCAGCGCGAACGCGCTCTCGAAGTCGAACTTGTCGATGAAATCGCTGAGCGAATCCCGTTCGCGGCGGCTCATCAGGCCCGCGTCCACCAGGTGGAAGACCACGCGGCCGAAGTCCAGCGTCGTGCGCACGCCCCAGGCCCTGAAGACATCCGGGGCCATGACCCCGAACCTTTCGCCGCCAAGGTCCCGCACGGAATCCAGGAGGTCCTCACCGGTCACGTGGCCGCCCTCGGGGCTGGCCGCGACGGCCTGCTCGAGCGCCTCCAGGACGAAGAAGTAGGCGTCGGGGCGGAACACGCCGCGGCGCCCGGCGAGGTCGTGGATGGTCTGCAGCAGTTCCAGGGTGTCGCTCACGTCCCACGTCCTTCGGCGCGCCGGTCGGGGGCGGCCTGACGTCATTGTATGGCCACCCGGCGTTCTGTCAACTGTCGCGGCGGAAGGTCGTGCGCAGCGGGCCCGGGGCCAGCAGGCGGTCGTACAGGTCGAGGTACTTCTTGACGACGCAGGGCGCCCCGAAATCCCCGGCCGCGTCCCGCCGGGCCTCCTCGGCCATGTGCTGGCGCAGGGTGTCGTCGCCGAGGACGCGCAGGGCGGCCTCGGCCATGCCGTCGAGGTCGTCGGGGTCCCGCAGGAAGCCGTTGATGCCGTCGTGGATGAAGGTGCCCGCCCCGCCCCGGCTCGTGGCCAGGGGCACGACGCCGCAGGCCATCGCCTCCAGCGCCACCAGCCCGAACGACTCGTGCAACGAGGGCAGCAGCAGCAGGTCGCAGGCCGGCAGGAGCCCCTCGAGCCCCGTCACCGCCCCCAGGTGGACGACGCGGTCCTGCAGGCCGCGCGCCTGCACCGCCTCGCGGACGGCCGGCATCTCCGGCCCGTCCCCCACCAGCAGCAGACGCGCCGGCCGGGCCGCCGCCACGCGTGCGAAGACCTCGACGACGGCCAGGGGGTTCTTCACCTTCCGGAAGTTCGACGCGTGGACGAGCAGTTTCTCGCCCGGGCCGGCGAAGCGCGCGCGCACCGCGGGGTCCGCGCCCGGGACGTACAGGCGCGCGTCCACGAAGTTCGGGATGACCTCGATGTCCTCCCCGCAGCCGAACACGCGCACGGTCTCGTCGCGCAGGAACGTCGACACGGCCGTGACGGCGTCGCTCTGCTCGATCAGGAAGCGCGTGATCGGGAAGAACGACGGCTCCTGGCCGACCAGCGTGATGTCGGTGCCGTGCAGCGTCGTGACGATCTTCACGCGGTCGGGGCCCAGCATCTGCCGCGCGAGGTAGGCGCCCGCGGCGTGCGGGATGGCGTAGTGCACGTGCAGGATGTCCAGCCCGCAGCGCAGCGCCACGTCGTGCATCGTCGAGGCCAGGCTCAGCGTGTACGGCGAATGCTGGAACAGCGGGTACTGCGGCAGGTCGACCGGGTGGTAGAAGATGTTCTGGTGGTAGTTCTCCAGGCGGAACGGCAGGTGCGTGGCGATGAAGTGCACCTCGCAGCCCAGGCGCGCCAGGTGCAGGCCGAGCTCGCTCGCGACGACACCGCTGCCGCCCTGGCTCGGATAGCAGGTGATGCCCACCGCCGGCATGCGCATCAGCGCCACGGCTCCCTGGGCAGGTCGCACACCACCGGCACCTGTCGCGTGGTCAGGGCCTCGGCGCAGGCAACGCCAGCGTGGCGTCCCCAGCGCCGCGCGCGGTCCTCGATGCGCTGCAGGAACGCCGGGTCGTTGATGACCGTGGCGCGGCGCCCGTCGTCGCGGCGCAGCTGGCTGCGGTAGCACGCCAGCGCCTCGAGCTTCCGCTCCCAGTGCGCGCTGATGTCGAAGAGCAGCGACGGCTGCTCGTCCTCGGGCGTGACGTGCGCGACGGTCACGGTCTCCCAGCGGTCGACGGGCGCGGGCAGCGCGTCCGCCCCGTGCAGGCGCAGCGGCGGCAGCGCAGGCTGCCATGTCGACAGCCGCGCCAGGAAGGCCGCCCGCTCGGCCAGGCCCGGCGTGGCCTGGTGGTCGGGATGGCGCCGCGGTTCGGGCGCCGTCACGAGCCACGCCGGCCGCAGGCGGCGGATGACCGCCACCAGCGCCGCCGCCTGTCCCTGGTCATTCGCGTCGATGAAGCCGTCCGGCAGCTGCAGCTGGACGCGGCCCGCCAGGCCGAGCACGCCGGCGGCGGCGACCGACTCTTCCCAGCGCTCGTGCGGCTGCGCGTTCGTGCCCAGCTCGCCGCGCGTCAGCTCGAGGGCCCACACCCGGCGGCCCTGCGCGCACAGGGCGGCCAGGATGCCGCCCAACCCGATCTCGGCATCGTCGGGATGCGGCGAGACGACCAGGAGGTCGCAGGCGGGGTGCGTTTCGTTGATCATGCCCTTCCCGTCGTGGTCGATGGCCCGTCGTCCGTGGCGGCGACAACGTAGTCGCGCCAGTCGCCGCCCGCACCGCGCGCGAGGTGGTCGTGCGCGGCGGCGACAAGGGCCGCCGGCAGCGCATCGCCCCACGTCGCCACGGCGCCCGCCCAGGCCAGCGCGCGCTCCTGCCTTTGCCCGTCAGGAAACAGGCACGCCGGCAACGCCCCGGCCTGCGCGCGCCACTGCCGGCGCACCTCGTCGCGCAGCATCGCGGCCACGCCCCGTCGCCAGCGGCGCGCGCGGCCGGCGGCCAGTGCGGCGGCCCGCGGGGCGGCCACCCCCAGATCCTGCGCCAGCGAGGCGACCACTGCGGCCTCGACGCCGGCGGCCAGCTCCGTGGCCAGCCGCTCGGTCGTGCCGGCGCCCGCCACGGCGCGCGCGGCCAGGTCGAGCACGCGCCCCGCCTCCACGCCCGCGGGCATGGACCACGCGAAGAGCCGCGGCACCAGGGCGCACCGCGGCACCCCCAGGTCCGCGTAGAGCGGCTCGAGCTGCCCCAGGTAGGCGCGCTCGCCGGGGCCCACGACCACGGCCACCGGTCGCAGGAGCCAGTCCTGCACGAGGCTGCGCAGCATGACGCCCGGGCGCAGGCGTTCGGCCGGGGGCAGCACCGTGCCCGCGGCCACGGGTTTGCGCCCGTCGCCGGACACCTCGAACAGGTGGTGCTCCAGGGACCTCTCCGTCACCGGCGCGCGGCCCGTGATCGCCGCCAGTCGCAGGCCCTCCCGCTCCGCCAGCTCGCGGCACCTGTCGCGCCGCAATGCGACGTGTCCGTAGAACGGCGCGGCGGCCCGGTGCAGGTCGGCATCGCCGCCGCGGACGATGGCCAGGGGGCGCCCGGCGAAGACGCGCCGCAGCGCCGCGACGTTCAGGCGGGACCACGTCCAGCCCCCGGCCAGGGCCTCCTGCCAGAGTTCTGCCAGGTCGACCGCCGCCTTCGTCGGCGCCGGTGCCTGCGCCAGGCGACGCAACAATCCGGCGCCGGGCGCGCACCACCGGGCGGCGAGCGTGCCGCCGACCAGCGGCCGCCCCAGGGTCCCGGCGCGCGCCGCGATGCGCCCCTCGGCGCGGACCAGCGCGTCGGCCGCAGGATCCCAGCCCGCGGGCGCCAGGGCCTCGACCAGGTCGTCGTCGTCATCCCCGCACCAGAACACGGCCACGGTCGGCAGGCCGGCCGCGGTGCGCGCCTCGGCCAGGGCGAGCGCCGTGGCGACCTTGTGCAGCACCAGCAGCGGACCGCCCAGGAAGCCGGGCTGCTGTCCCGTCACGACCACGTCGCAGGCACCGGCCGCCAGTCGGCCCAGGAGTCCGGGCTCCCAGCCCTCACCATCGTCGGCACCGCGCGCCGCGCGCCACGAGGCACCCTCGGCGCCCGCGAACAACGGCGCCGCCTCGGCGCCGCGAGGCTCGCCGAGCGCCCGCCGGGTGTCCGCGGCCGCCGCGCCGCCGGGAGCGGCGACCCAGGCGTCGAACATCGCCCCGTGCCGGCCTGCCGCCAGCGGGGGGCCCGCCTGCCAGTCCAGTTTCACGGTCACGCC
>CAINDZ010000059.1 GCA_903847545.1 uncultured bacterium
AGCTCGCCGTTCGCGTCGAGGATGGCCTCGTAGACGGCGGTCGTCTCGCCGGCGACGCGCGCGACGTGGTCGACGGCCAGCCCCGCCTCGCGGCAGCGCGCGGTGATGAAGTCGCCCTCGCCGTCGTCGCCCACCAGCGAGATGAACACGGGCTCGGCGCCCAGCGCGGCCAGGTTCAGGGCGATGTTCAGGCCGACGCCGCCGGTGCTCTTGCGGAACGCCCCCAGGTTCGAGGCGCCCGGCTTCAGCGGGGCGCCGGCCAGGCCCTTCATGTCCACGGCGGCGCCGCCGATGACGACCGGCCGGTTCATTCCTTCTCCAGGCCGACCTCCGCGGCGACCACGGCGGAATCGCTGCCGGCGGTGAAGTAGCCCATCGAGACCCAGTTGCCGGACGTCAGCGAGTCGCCGCAGGCCTCGTCGAGGACGTCGCGGCCGTCGTACGACCCGTTCGCGTCGATGGCCCAGCTGCCGGACAGGCGGTAGCTGCAGCCGGGAGCCGCGAGGGGCAGGTCCAGGGCCAGGCCGGTCAGGGGCAGGACGACGGCGCCGCCCGGGCTCTCGATCGGGTCGGCGGAGGCGGCGGGCACCAGGAGGGCCGGGCCGGCCACGGTCAGGACCAGCAGGGAGATGAGCAGGACACAGTGCGGGGAGCGGGGGCGATTCGTCATGGCGGAACTCCTTTTCTGCGGCGGACTCTGCCCTGCTGATGATGATATGTCAACGGGATGTCTCGGGGAACCGGATGTGTCGCATCTCCCTTCCGCACGTTGGGGGTTGCCCCGCCCCCCCGCCAGCGTTTACCATTGGCCCATGGCAACACCACACATCAACGCCAGGCCTGGCGACTTCGCCGTGGCCGCCCTCATGCCCGGCGACCCCCAGCGGGCCGAGCACATCGCCACGACCCTGCTCCAGGACGCGCGCCGGGTGACCGACGTGCGCAACGTCTGGGGCTACACCGGCACCTGGAAGGGCAAGCCGGTGTCGGTGATGGCGCACGGCATGGGCATCCCCTCGTGCTCCATCTACGCGACCGAGCTGGTGCGCGAGTACGGCGTCCGCACGCTGATCCGCGTGGGCAGCTGCGGCGCGCTGGCGCCCGACATCAAGCTGGGCGACATCATCATCGCGATGGGCGCCTCGACCGACTCGAAGGTCAACCGCCTGCGCTTCCGCGACCACGACTTCGCCGCCTTGGCCGACTTCGGCCTGGTCGAGCGCGCCGTGGCCGCCGCGCGCGCCGCGCAGGTGCCCGTCCGCGTGGGCAACGTGTTCTCGGCCGACCTCTTCTACACGCCCGACACCGCGATGTTCGACGTGATGGAGAAGTACGGGATCCTGGGTGTCGAGATGGAGGCCGCCGGCCTGTACGGCGTCGCGGCCGAGGAGCGCGTGCGGGCGCTGACCATCGTCACCGTGTCGGATCACATCCGCCGGCAGGAGCACCTGTCGTCGGACGAGCGCCGCACCAGCTTCGACGCCATGGTTTGCGTCGCGCTGGACACCGCCATCGCCGACTAGCCGGGCGTCGTCCCGGGGCCGGGAGATCCAGCACTTGGCCGACGCGTTTCCCACCCGCGAGCCCCGCCCCGCCCCGGCCCTGCCGCCGGGCAGCGATCTCGCCGCGTTCCAGCGCGAGATGTTCGACCTGGCCCGCGACGGCATGGTCCTCCTGGCCCAGGACGGGTCCGTCCGCGAGTCCAACGCGGCCTTCGCCCGCATGCTCGGGTATTCCCTCGCCGAGATGAAGAGCCTGCACGTGTGGGACTGGGACACCCAGTGGTCGCGCGACGAGCTGCTGGCCATGATCCGCGAGCTTGACGAGCCGGGCGACAACTTCGAGACGCGGCACCGGCGGCGCGATGGCAGCCAGCTCGACGTCGAGATCAGCACCAACGTCTTCCGCCACGGCGACGAGAAGCTGGTCTGCTGCGTGCTGCGCGACATCACCGAGCGCAAGAAGGCGGCCGAGAGCCTGCGCGCCAGCGAGGAGCGGTTCGCCGCCATCTTCAACGGAACGACGAACGCGCTGGCTTTCACCGAGCCCGGTCGCGGCAGCATCGTCGACGTCAACGCCGCGTGGGGGGCCATCATGGGCGTCCCGCGGGAGCGGGCGCTGGGCCAGACGGCGCGCGATCTCGGGTTGTGGGCCGTCCCGGCCGAGCGCGACCTGTGCCTGGCCCGGCTGCAGGCCACGGGCCACCTGCGCGACTTCGAGGTGCTGCTGACGACGGTCTCGGGCCAGCGGCCGTTCCTGGTCTCGGCCGACCGCGTGGCCATCCGTGGCGTCGACTACGTCTTGTGGGAGTTCCGCGACATCGAGCACCTGCGCGAGGCCCAGCGCGAGCAGGAACAATTGCGCCGCCAGCTGTACCAGGCCCAGAAGATGGAGGCCGTCGGCCAGATGGCCGGCGGCATCGCGCACGACTTCAACAACCTGCTGCAGGTCATCACGGGACGGGCCGAGATCGTGGCCGCGCAACTGCCGACCGGGCACGAGTCGCACAAGCACCTTGCCGAGCTGGCCGGCGCCTCGCGCCGTGCCGCCGCGCTGGTGGGCCAGATCCTGGCCTTCAGCCGTCGCCAGCGGATGCAGCCCGAGGCGCTCGACCTGAACGAGGTCGTCTCCGGCGCGCTGCCCCTGCTCGAGCAGATCGTCGGCGCCGGCGTGGCGGTGTGTTTCGAGCCCGGCGCCGCCCTGGCGCAGGTTCGGGCCGACCGCGGCATGATCGAGCAGCTGCTGGTGAACCTGGGCGTCAATGCGCGCGACGCGATGGACGCGCAGGGCACGCTGCGGATCGCGACCGCGAACGTCGTCGTCGACCAGGACATGGTCGCCATGGACGAGCGCGCCGCGCCCGGCAGCTACGTCCTGCTGTCGGTGACCGACACGGGCTGCGGCATGGACCTGTCGACGCAGGCCCGCATCTTCGAGCCGTTCTTCACGACCAAGGACGTGGGCAAGGGCACGGGCCTGGGGCTGTCGGTGGTGCACGGCATCGTGCGGCAGCATGCCGGGCTGGTCCAGGTGGCCAGCGAGCCGGGCCGGGGCTCGACCTTCAACGTGTACCTGCCGGTGATCGACGAGACCGGCGACAAGGCCTGACGCCGTCCGCCTGCGGGCGAAGGAGCCGTTCATGGTGACAGCAGCGCAGGCCTGGCAGGACGTCGCGCGCATCCGCGAGGCGTCGCCCCTCGTGCACAACATCACCAACCATGTCGTGATGAACACGACGGCCAACGCGCTGCTGGCCCTCGGCGCCTCGCCCGTGATGGCGCATGCCCCGGAGGAAGTCGAGGACATCGTCGCCCTCTCGGGCGCGCTCGTCCTGAACATCGGCACGCTGGACGCGCCGTGGGTCGAGGCGATGCTGAAGGCCGGCGCCTGCGCGAAGGCGCGCGGCGTGCCGGTCGTGCTCGATCCCGTGGGCGCCGGCGCCAGCACCTACCGGACCACGACCGCGCTGGCCCTGGCCGCGGGCAGCGGGCCGGCGGTC
>CAINDZ010000060.1 GCA_903847545.1 uncultured bacterium
CGACCTGGCGGGAGCGACCGCCGGGCGGCTCGGGGCGCTGCCGGGGGTGGGGCCGGCGCGGGCGCGGCGCCTGCTGGCGGCCCTGGAACTGGGGCGCCGGGCCACGGCGGTGGTCCCGGTGACGGGGCTGCTGGTCCGCCGGCCGGACGACCTGGCCCCGGTGCTGCGCGACGAGTTCCGGGGTCTTGACAGGGAACGCTTCATAGCGCTTTATCTCGATGCGCGGCACCGCGTGAGGGCGCTGGAGACCGTCTCGATCGGGTCCCTGAACGCGTCGCTGGTGCACCCGCGGGAGGTTTTCAAGCCCGCGATCGCGCTGTCGGCCGCCGCGGTCATCGTCGCGCACAACCACCCCTCGGGCGACCCGCGTCCCAGCGGCGACGATCTCGAATTGACCGGCCGCCTCGACAAGTGTGGGGAACTGCTGGGTATCGCACTGCTGGATCACCTCGTGGTCGGGGACGCCGACATCACGAGCATCAGGGAATACGGCTGGCCCGCACCGTCACACGGCTAGCGGCCGGTCGCCGCCGGAAGGATTCGGGGAATGTTCAAGCACCTCCAGGGGATGGTCACCAACGATATCGCCATCGACCTCGGGACTGCCAACACGCTGGTCTACGTGAAGGGCAAGGGCATCGTCCTGAACCAGCCCTCGGTCGTGGCCCTCGACAAGCACACCGGCAAGGTCTACGCGGTCGGCGCCGAGGCCAAGGCGATGCTCGGCAAGACGCCCGAGCGCATCGCCGCCATCCGCCCGATGAAGGACGGCGTGATCGCCGACTTCGAGGTCACCGAGTTCATGCTGCGCGACTTCATCCGCATGGCGCAGAAGAAGCGGCACTTCATCGCCCCGCGCATCGTGATCTGCGTGCCCTCGGGCATCACCGAGGTGGAGAAGCGCGCGGTGCGCGACAGCGCCAAGCACGCCGGTGCACGGGAAGTCTTCCTGGTGGCCGAGCCCATGGCCGCGGCCATCGGCGTGGGGCTGCCGGTCGACCAGCCGAGCGGCAACATGATCATCGACATCGGCGGCGGCACGTCGGAGATCGCGGTCATCGCGCTCAACGGCATCGTCTGCGACACGTCGATCCGCGTGGGCGGCGACGAGCTGGACGAGGCCATCGTCAACTACGTGAAGAAGAACCACAACCTGCTGATCGGCGACCAGACGGCCGAGAACATCAAGAAGACCATCGGCTCGGCGCACAAGTTCGACGAGGAGCGCGAGATGGAGGTCAAGGGCCTCTACCAGGTCTCCGGCGTTCCCAAGACCATCAAGATCTCGTCGGTCGAGATCCGCGAGGCGCTGCAGGAGCCGATCCAGCAGATCTGCGACGCGCTCAAGCACTCGCTCGAGCAGACCCCGCCCGAGCTGGCGGCCGACATCAAGGACCGGGGCATCGTGCTGACGGGCGGCGGCGCCCTGCTGCGCGGCCTGCCCGAGCTGCTGCGCGAGCAGACCGACCTGCCCATCAACCTGATGGACGATCCCCTGTTCTGCGTGGTGCTGGGCACGGGCAAGATCCTGGACGACTTCGAGAAGTACCGGCCGGTGATCATGCCGGGCGGACGCAACGGATGACCTGCCCCGGAGCGCGGGCATGAACCTTCGCCTGCACCGGTACTCGCAACGCGGTGAACTGCTGTCCCTCGCCGTGTGTGCCGGCCTTGCCCTGCTGCTTTTGTTCCTGCCCGGCGATGCGCGGGTGTTGGTGGCCGACCGCCTGTCGGCCGTCCTGACCGACCCCTGGACCCGCGTGCGCGACTTCGCCCAGGACGTGGTGAAGCTCCGTTCCCAGAACGCCGACCTCCAGCAGCGCGTGGCCGAGCTCGAGCAGCAGGCCGCGGTCGCGGCGCAACAGGCCGCCGACGCGGCGCGCATGGCCGGCCCGGCGCTCGACCCCGGCTACACCGGCGACATGGTGCCCTGCCGCGTGGTGACGCGCCAGCGCGGGCGGCAGGTGACCATGATCAAGATCAACAGCGTGCAGCCGGTGGCGTGGCGCGTGTACCAGCCGGTGGTCTCGCGCACGGGCTACCTGGGCCGCGTGCGGCAGATCGTCAGCCCGCGCGAGGCGTGGGTCGAGCTGCTGACCGCGCCGGACTTCGCGCTGGGCGTCGAGATGCGGCGCACCGGGCTGGTGGGCATCCTGCGCCCGCGCGCGAGCGCCATCAGCGTGGACATGATCGGGCGCGACGAGGACGTGGCCGAGGGCGACACGGTCATCACCTCGGGCATCACCGAGGTGCGGGACCTCGGCGGCTCGCCGGACGGCGGGCAGACGCCGCGCGGCTTCCCGCTGGGCTACGTCCAGAAGGTGGACAAGCCGGCCGAGGGCATGTTCAAGGAGATCACGCTGACGCTGGCCGCGTCCGCGGACATCAACGAGACGGTGTTCGTGGTGACGGGGCTGGGCGCGGGGGCGGGCCCGCTCGGGGGCGCGGCGACGGGCGCGGGGGTGGTGCGGTGAGGCAGTTCACGCGCATCACGCTGCTGTGGATGTTCGTGGCCTTCGTGGGCGACGCGCTGGTGGCGCCGATGATCGACATCGCCGGGCGCGCACCGGACTTCACGATCATCGCCCTGGTGATGCTGGCCCTGTCGGCCGGCGCCATGCCCGCGACCATCGGCGGTTTCATGCTGGGCCTGGTGCAGGATGTCGCCAACCCGCCGCTGCTGGGGCTGCGCTCGCTGTGTAAGTGCCTGCTCGGGTTCGGGCTGGGGCGGTTGCGCGGCCGGCTCGTGCACGGGGTCATCGTCGTCGACGCGGTGATGATCGTTCTGGCGGTGCTGCTGCACGAGTTCGTCTTCCTGCTGGTGCAGAGCAACCTGACGCAGGAGCGCTTCCTGGTGCCGCTGCTGACGCAGGCCCTGCCGACGGCCGTCTACTCGGCCCTGGTGGGCGTGCCGCTGTTGCGCCTGGCCGAGACGCTGGGCGTCATGAACCCCGAGGACTAGGCCGTGGGCAGCGACATCAGCGTCCGCCATGCGCTGTTGCGGACGATCATCATCGTCGCCTTCGCCATCCTCGTGGTGAACCTCTTCCAGATGACGGTCATCCGGCACCGGTTCTGGCAGGACCAGGCGCTGGAGAACCGGCAGGACCGGTTCCGGGTGCGGGCCCCGCGCGGGCGCATCTACGACCGCGACGGCGCCCTGCTGGCGGCCAATCTCTACATCGCGGACATCACCGTGCCCCGGAAGTGCCTGACGCCGGCGGGGCCCGACTCGACGCTGACCCGGTTGATCGAGTGGTTCGGGCTGGATCGTTGGGAGACCCTCGACAAGCTGCAGCAGCAGGCGGCGCGCAAGGACCAGCTCGTGCTGGTGTCGGACGCCTCGCCGGCCCGCATCTTCACGGTCGAGGAGCGCGGCCGCGAGCTGCCGGGCGTCAAGGTGGTCACGCACTCGCGCCGGCAGTACCTCTTCGGGCCGCTGTTCGCGCACTCGCTGGGCTACCTGGGCGAGGTGGGGCCGGCCGACCTGGATTCCACGACAGGGGTCTACGCGCAGGGCGACTACATCGGGAAGATGGGCGTCGAGGAGGCCATGGAGCCGGTGCTGCGC
>CAINDZ010000061.1 GCA_903847545.1 uncultured bacterium
CGCCCAGGCCAGCACCGTCAGCAGGAAGAAGAACGTGCTGAGCACGTCCTTGCGCTCGGCGATCCACGCCACCGACTCGACCCGCAGCGGGTGCAGCGCGAACAGCGCGGCCACGATGACGCTGCGCCACCAGGCGCCCGTAAGGCGCCGCAGCAGCAGGACCACCAGGACGGCGCTGGCGGCGTGGACGAGCACGTTCGTGGCGTGGTGGCCCGCCGGCCGCAGCCCGTACAACTGCACGTCCAGCATGTGCGAGAACGCCGTCACCGGCACCCAGTTCGTGCCGTGGTCGTGGCCCAGGAAGTGGATGATGCCGGCGGGCGTCAGGCCGCGCATGACGACGGGGTTCTCGTACACGTAGACGCTGTCGTCGACGATGATCCAGTCGTGGCGCACCGCGCCGCCGAACACGGCGAGCACGGCGACGGCCAGCAGGGCCAGGACCGTGAGGCGCCCTCGTTGTGTCATCCTTCGCTTCTCCTGTCGCCGCTCGCGAGCGGGCCGCTCAGGCCAGCGCCGCGCGCACGGCCTGCACGAGGTCGTCGCCCGTGAAGGGCTTGGGCAGGACGGCCCGGAAGCCGTAGCGCTGCGGGTCGCCCATCACCGGGTCCTGCGTGGAGCCGCTCGTCACGATGCCGCGCACGTCGGGGTCCAGCTCCCGCAGGCGCGCCATGGTCTCGCGTCCGCCCATGCCGCCGGGGATCGTCAGGTCGACGATGGCGGCCGCGAACGGGCGGCCCGCCGCGCGCGCGGCCGCCCAGGCGCTCAGGGCCTGCGCGCCGTCCGCCACGGTCACGACATCGTGTCCCAGCTGGTTGAGCAACCCGGCCAGAAGATCGCGCACGCCGGCCTCGTCGTCCATCACCAGCAACCGTCCGTCCACGCGCGACGGCGCCGGGGCCGCCAGCTCAGCTGCCGTGTGGGCCCGCGCCGCGCTGGCCGGCAGCGTGACCGTGAACTCGGTGCCGTGGCCCAGGTCCGACAGCACCCGCATCGAGCCGCCGTGGCGCGCGACGATCGAGTACGTGATGGCCAGGCCCAGCCCGGTGCCCTTGGGCTTGGTCGTGAAGTACGGCTCGAAGATGCGGTCGAGGTCGCCCTGCGCGATGCCCATGCCCTCGTCGCGGATGCGGATCTCGATGCGCCGCCCGAGGCCGCCGGCGAAGCCCTCGGCCGGCAGGTTGCGCGCGCTGACCCACACGCGCCCGCCGTGCGGCATGGCCTGGCGGGCGTTGATCAGCAGGTTGCTGATGACCTGCTCGATCTGCGCGGCGTCGACCTCGGCGTCCCAGAGGTCGTCGGGCAGGTCGCTCTCCAGCGACACGTTGGTGCCGGCGACGGCGAGCGTGGCGGCGCCCTGCAGCAGGTTCTGCAGCGAGGTCAGCCGCTTCTGCGGCGAGCCGCCGCGGGCAAACGTGAGCAGCTGCGTGGTCAGGCGCTGCGCGCGCAGCGCGGCGGTGCCGATGTGCTCGAGCGGCCGGCCCTGCTCGGGCGTGCACGTGGCCTCGAGCAGCGAGGCGTTGCCCATGATGACCGTCAGCAGGTTGTTGAAGTCGTGCGCGATGCCGCCGGCCAGCACGCCCAGCGACTCCAGCTTCTGCGTGCGGATGGCGGCCTGCTCGGCGCGGCGGCGCTCGGTGGTGTCGCGGAACGCCAGCACCAGGCCGGCATTCGGGCCGCCCTCGGCCAGCGGCGCGGCGCCGCACTCCAGGTTCTGCACCTCGCCGCGCTCGCCCGGCAGCGGATGCTCGAAGCGGGCGCGCTGCAGGTCCGAGACGGCGCCGCCCGGGGCCGCCGTCGCCGCCGCCGCCAGCG
>CAINDZ010000062.1 GCA_903847545.1 uncultured bacterium
CCATCCTGGTCACCCCTGGTTGAGCCGGGGCGCGTCCTGCGCGCCCAAACGTGGGATTGACGGAAAAATCACAACTGGATCGCCCCGGGGCAAGGAGAATCGGATTTTTCCACGCTGGGCCCCGGGAAAGCCCGGTTTCAGGACCCCGCTTCGGCGTCGATGTCCGGCCTGAGGACCACGCCACGCCGCGTCCGGCCGTCGATCAGCACCGTCAGCGGCGTCCGCAGCCGCAGGTGCCGGACGAACTGCCCGGCGGCCACCGGCGCCTGCGCGTCCAGCCAGTCCCAGTCCAGCCGCCCCCCGGGCGTGCCCGCGCCGGCCGTCAGGTACCCCACCTGGAAGTGCGTCAGGTTCTGGAAGAAGTGCGAGCCCTGGCTCGGGGCCAGCGAGAAGCCGTCGAGGTCGCCCTCGACGATGACCCGCGCGCCCGAGATCTCGTCCCAGCGCACGGGGATGCCCAGCCACTTGTCGGACGAGCCCCACCGCCCCGGTCCCACCAGCAGGTAGGGCCGGCCCTCGTCGCGCAGGCGGCGATTGAAGGCGGCGATCTCGGCCGCCACCTCGGGACTGCGCGCGCGGTCGAAACCCGCCCGCGGCACGTACAGCACGTCCGCCAGGTCGGCGGGCCGCCCGTTGCCCAGCGCCACCTCGGTGGCCACCAGCGCGCGCGGCGAGGCCAGCAGCTCGGCCGGCACCGCCGACGCCTCGAGGCCCGCCGCCAGCGGCCGGATCTGCAGGAACCCGAACTGGTGCGGGACATCCTGTCCGTCGCCCAGCACGACGGCGAACTCGATCTCGACCTCTGCGCTCATGGTCCGCCGCCCCACCTCCAGCAGCTGCTGCAGGATCTCCGCCAGGGGGAATGCGCGTGCCTTGAGCACGCCCGCGAACGACACCAACCGCTCGCCGTCGCGCCCGAGCCCGTCGTAGATCATGTTGTCGCCGGCCACGTACACCGACCCCACCGGCGCCAGGGTGCCGTGACGCTCGGCCGCGGCCAGGTCCAGCAGCGCCAGGTTGAAGTCGTCGCGCGGGCCGGGATACTGCCCGGGCCGGCTGACGTCGACGGCGAAGAACTCGCGCTGGCTCTCGCGCAGCCAGTCGTTGAGCGTGCCGAACTGGGGCAGCGCCAGCGGCCGCGCCGGGCTGAAGCGCAGCGCCTTGCCCCCGCCCACCACCGTGCGCCCGAGCCCCAGCGCCACCGTCGCGACGCCGTCCTCGGGCTTGAGGTCGCCCGCCGGGTAGTAGTTCGCCGACAAGCCGACGCCCGAGAAGTGCGGATAGTCGTAGTGCTCGTGCCGCCGGCCGACGACCTGCTGCACGATGACCGCCATCTTCTCCTCCTCGATGCGGTTGGCGGTCGCCTCGACGTAGCTCTTGGCCGCGCGCGAGTAGGTCGAGGCGTAGACCAGCTTGATGGCGTCGCACAGCTGGTCCAGGCGCACCTTCAGGTCGGGATGGTTGTTGGCCAGCATGTAGGTGGCGTAAACGCCCGCGAAGGGCTGGAACTGGCTGTCCTCGAGCAGGCTGCTCGAGCGCACCGCCAGCGGGTAGCGCACCTGGTCCAGGAACGCCTCGAGGTCGCCGTAGATCTCCGACGGCAGCTTGTGCGACAGGCAGGCCTCGACCACCTGGGCATCGTCCAGGTCGGCCAGCACCTGCTCGCGCAGCGTCCCCTGGTCCAGGAACGCGTCGAACACGTCCGTGCCGATGACGGCGGTGGTCGGCACGCGGATGATGGTGCCAGGGAACCGGTCGTGCAGCCCGTAGCCGTGCAGCAGCGAGTTGACGAAGGCCAGCCCGCGCCCCTTGCCGCCGAGCGAACCGCCGCCGATGCGCACGAACGCGCTGAGCGTGTCGAAGTGGCGGCGCGAGAAGTCGGCCACCACCCCGCGCTGGCTCTCGGAGCGGAAGCGCGTGATGGTCTGCACCAGGAACTCGCGCAACTCCTCGACGTGGCCGAACTCGGTCACCTTGCGCGGCCGGATCGCCGCGGCCAGCTGGAACTCGGTGCGCGCGCGCAGCCAGTTCGAGAAGTGGTCGTGCGAGGCGTGGTGCTGCACCGACTCGCCCGGGACCGTGCGCAGCAGCCAGACCATGGTCTTGAGGTCGGCGGCGCGCCCCACCTCGGTGCCGTCCGCCAGGCGGAACACGAACTCGCCGAAACCGAAGTTGTCCAGCATGAAGCGCCGCAGGTCCTGCAGCAGCGTGCGCGAGCGCTTCTGGATGAAGCCGGCCCCCACGCGGTGCGCCACCGGCGCCAGGTCGGCGTTCGTCGATTGCAGCACCGTCGGCGTGTGCGGGTCCACGTACTTGACGCGGCGGATGAACTCCAGCCCGGCGTCCTCGCGCGGCGCGCCCTGCCACGGGAAGCGCCCGTCGGCGATCACGCCCAGAAGCGAGTCCTTGTAGCTGGTGTAGAGACCCCAGGCTTCCTCGAAGGTGCTGGCCAGCAGGATCTTCGGCCGCGCGCGCAGCCGCAGCAGCCGGTGGCTCAGGTTGATGCCCTCGGCCATCAGCGACTGGGTCTGCTCGAGGATCTCGCCGTAGAGCAGCGGCAGGTACGACGAATAGAAGCGGACCGAGTCCTCGATCAGCAGGATGCACCGCACGTCGCCGTAGCGCGTGTCGTGCGCCACGTTGCGCTCGTCCTCGCAGTACTTGATGATGGCCAGCAGCAGCCGCACGTCGCCGTTCCACAGGAAGGTGCGGTCGATGCAGCCCTGGCTGTCGGCGTCCTGCAGGTGCTGCAGCTCGCGCGGGCTGAAGGCCAGCGTGTAGATGGGCACGTCGGCCACCCGGCTGCGGATGCGCCGGGCCAGCTCGGCCGCCGACATGTCCCCCAGCCGCGTCATGGTCACCACCATGTCGTAGCGGTGGGCCTCCAGCAGCTTGATGGCCTCGTCGCCGCTGCCGGCGCGCGCCACGTGCGGCGGATAGGAGAGGTTCAGCTCGCGGTACTCGTGCAGCAGCAGCTCGGTGAGCCGCCCGCCCTCTTCCAGGGCGTAGGCGTCGTACTGCGACGAGACCAGGAGGATCTCCTGGACCCGGAACGGCATCAGGTGGCCGAACCCCCGGAACTGCGGGGCCGCGTCACCCTGGGGACTGGCCGGTACGTGTGGCATGGGCGACAGGCTATCGCATGCCGTTGCCCCGTGCCACCCTTCAGTGGCCCGAGCCCACGCCCGGAAACCCTCTTTCCCGCCACCACCGCCCCAGGCCCGCTGACACGTGGGCCCGGGGTCTCCCCCGGGCCCACCGTGTCCAGCCGGCCCTGCACGGGCCCCGGACGCTTCAGTCGCCTTGCAGGCTAGGGATGAAACTCCACCCCCTGAGCCAGGTGGATCTCCCCGCCCCAGTTGATCGTGTTGGTCTGCCGGCGCATGTAGGTCTTCCAGCAGTCCGAGCCGCTCTCGCGCCCGCCGCCGGTCTCCTTCTCGCCTCCGAACGCGCCGCCGATCTCGGCGCCGCTGGTGCCGATGTTCACGTTCGCGATGCCGCAGTCGCTGCCCTCGGCGCTCAGGAACCGCTCGCCCTCGGCCAGGCTGTCGGTGTAGATCGCGCTGCTGAGGCCCTGCGGCACGCCGTTGTGCATGGCGATGGCATCCTCCAGCTTCTTGTACTTCATCACGTACAGGATCGGCGCGAACGTCTCGGTCTGGACGATCTCGGCGTCGTTCCGCAGCTCGACGATCGTCGGCTCGACGAACGTCGGCACGCCGAACGGCTTGAGCACCTTGCCGCCGTACAGGACCTTGCCGCCCTGCTTCTTCGCGGCCGCGATGGCCTTCTCGAAGTCGGCAACGGCGCCCTCGTCGATCAGCGGGCCCATCAGCGTCGCGGGATCCAGCGGGTCGCCGATGCGGACGCGCTTGTAGTTCGCGACCAGCTTCTGCAGGAACGTGGCGTACACCTTCTCGTGGATGATCAGCCGGCGCGTGCTGGTGCAGCGCTGGCCGGCCGTGCCGACGGCGCCGAAGAAGGCGCTGGCCAGCGCGCAGGTCAGGTCGGCCTTCTCCGAGATGATGATCGCGTTGTTGCCGCCCAGCTCGAGGATGCTGCGGCCGAGGCGCTCGCCGATGATGCCGCCGATGCGCCGTCCCATCTTCGTCGAGCCGGTGAAGCTGATCAGCGGCAGGTCGTGATCGTTGATCATGACCTCGCCCACCGACGAGCCCTTGCCGATGACCACGCTGGTCAGGCCGGCGGGCAGGCCGTTCCGGTTGAACACCTCGTTGGCGATGTTCTGGCAGGCGATGGCGCACAGCGGCGTCTTGCTCGACGGCTTCCACAGCACGCTGTCGCCGCAGACCCAGGCCAGGGCCGCGTTCCACGACCACACCGCGACGGGGAAGTTGAAGGCGCTGATGACGCCGACCACGCCCAGGGGATGCCACTGCTCCATCATGCGGTGCTTCGGCCGCTCGCTCTGCAGCGTCGGGCCGCTCAG
>CAINDZ010000063.1 GCA_903847545.1 uncultured bacterium
CGCGTCGCGCGCTGGCCGAGGCCCTGGACAAGTGGCTGCCGCGGGCCGACGCCGACGCGACCGCCGACGCCCCCGAGGCGGCCGACAGCTGTCCCACACCCGCCTAGGCCGTGCGCCGTGCGCCGCGCGCCGCCGCTCACACGCCAGCTTCATCCTCCAGCCGCGCCAGCCAGGACGCGAACAGTCGCTCGGTCGGAGCGCGCCACGAGTCGGCAAGGTGCGGCAGCAGCTCGTCCTCCGGGTAGGACGGCGCCGCAGCGCCTGCTCGCACGGCCCGCGCCACGTCGGCCGCATGCGCCGCCAGCCGCCGCTCTCCCGCCGCATCCAGACACGCGTGCGGCGGCGCGGGACAGTCCGCGCGCGCGCCGGCCGCGAAACGCAGCACCTCGCGCTTGTGCTCCTTCAGCAGCGAGACCGGGTCGTACTCGGGATGGCCCTGCATGAACACGTGGCGGCCGTCGGGCGTGGCCGCAAGGTGCACGCCGCCGCCGTCGTCGACCACCAGCACCTGCAGCCCCGCGGCGGCGAAGTCGGCGGCCGGCACGTCGTTCCACCGGGAGTGCGGCGCCGCCAGGCGCGCCGGCAGCCCCGCGCACAGCGGGTGTTCCGGCGCCACGACGCGGTGCGCGAACACGCCCCAGCGCTTGTCCGGCAGCGCGCGGCGCGGCTTGCCGTGGCGGTAGTGCAGCACCGCGTGCGTGGCCAGGCACGAGAACATCGCCAGGGGCACCGAAGCCTCGACCCACTCGATGACCTCGACCAGCGCCTCGCGGTAGTACAGGCGCGCCAGGTCCGGGTCCGGCACGTTGGCGCCGCAGACGATGACCGCGTGCGGCCGCACGCCGCGCAGGGCTTCCAGCGTGAGATAGTGGGCATCGCAGTGGCGCCGCGCCTCGTCCCCGCGCGGGATCTCCGGCAGCCCGCACGCGTGCAACTCGACGCCGGCGGCAGGCGTCGCCGCGGCCAGCAGGCGCAGGAACTGGCGCTCGGTCGCGGCCAGCGCGCCGTCGGCCATCGTGTTGACCAGGCCCACCCGCAGCACCGGCCCGTCCCAGGCGGCGGGCTCGCGCACGTCGACGCCCTCCCGCGCCAGGCGGGCGAACGACGGCAGGGGGCTGTGGGCGATGAGCGGCATGACGTCCACGATAGCGGCAGGCAGGCGCCATGGAAAGCACGGGCGCGCACCCGGCCGCATGCGCTATGATCGGCGCGACCCCAACCGCGGGAGATCGATGCGACACACGCCGGCCATCGCCGCCCTGCTCCTGGCCCTGTGGCCCGCCGCCGATGCGCGCGCCGGCGCCTGCCTGCGGGGCGTCGACGTCTCGTACCTGCCGCGGGTCGAGGCCGGCGGGGGCGTGTTCCGCGACGGCCCCGACTCCACCGCGGAGACGTCCGCCGACGCCCTGGCCCTCCTCCACGACCACGGCATCGACCTGGCCCGCCTGCGCCTGTGGCACGCGCCGACCGGCGGCGAGTGCGGCCTGCCACAGGCGCTGGACTTGGCCGAACGCGCGAAGGCCGGCGGCCTGGACATCCTGCTCGACCTGCACTACTCCGACACCTGGGCCGACCCGGGACACCAGGCCCCGCCCGCGGCGTGGTCGGGACTGGCGCTGCCCGCGCTGGCCGATAGCGTGCGCA
>CAINDZ010000064.1 GCA_903847545.1 uncultured bacterium
CGTCGGCGGGCACGGCGGCCTCGGCCTTGCGCAGGGCGTCGGCCAGGCGCGGGGCGCGCAGGCGGCCGAAGTTGAAGCCGTTCGTGATGCCCTCGACGAAGAGCTCGCGCGCCAGGTCGCTGCGGAACAGGGTGCGGAACTCCAGGTTGACGTAGCCCTTGCGCGCCAGCAGCTCGCCGAGCGTGTCCGGCCGGAAGTAGCGCACCACGTGATGTTGCGCCCGGTGGCTCTCGACGAGCGCCGCATCCGTGATGGTCTCGAGCGTGTCCACCGAGAAGACGATGCGCCCGCCCGGTTTCAGGATTCGCAGGCACTCCGACAGCACTTCCTCGTGGTTGGGGATGTGCTCCATCACGCACACGCTCAGCACGACGTCGAAGTGGTCGGCCGGGAAGCCGATCTGCTCGACCGGCTGCGAGAAGAACTCCAGGTTCGCGCGGTTGCCGAAGGCCCGGGCGTGGTCGCGCGCGATGGCTATGAACCGCTCGTTCACGTCGACGCCGCACATCTTCCCGAAGCGGCGGCCCAGCAGCATGGTGTGGATGCCGTCGCCGCAGCCGATGTCCAGGGCGGCGCCCGGGCCGGGGGGCGGCAGCCACCCCAGCATGGCCTCGTACTCGAGGATCTTGAACGGGCTGTACGTGAAGTTGATGTGCGGGTAGATCCCGAACGGCATCAGGGCCCTGAGCAGGCGGTGCTTCACGTCGCTCCTTGTCGCGCTCAGCGCCGGCCGGCGCGGCGCAGGATCTCCTGCTCCTGGGGTGTCAGGCTCTGCAGGCCGTCGCGCGAGATCTTGTCGAGGATGGCGTCGACTTGTGCGCGGTCCGATTGTGCACGGTCCGATTGTGCCCGCTCCGATTGCGTCCGGTCGGCCTGGGCCCGGTCGGACGGACCCCGGTCGTACGAGGGCGACGGGCCGCCCGCGGGCCGCTGGCTGCTGCCGTTGCCGCCGAAGCCGCCGGCGCGCGCCTCGGGCCGCACGACCTTCAGGCGCCGCTTGCCGCGCCACTGTCGCCACGGGTTGCGCAGGCCGGTGCCGGCGCGCAGCGAGGGGATCATCATCTTCAGGAAGACGAACCCGGCGCCCATGCCGCCGAGGTGCGCCACGTGGGCCACGCCGCTGCTCGAGCCCGAGATCGAGCTCAGCAGCTCGATCAACCCGAACAGGACCACGGCGTACTTGGCCTTCATCGGCAGGATCATCGCCACCAGGATCACGGCGTCCGGGAACATCATGCCGTAGGCCAGCAGGATGCCGTAGACCGCGCCCGAGGCGCCCACCATCGGGATGGCCGCCTCCATGCCGAAGATCTTGAACAGGCCGTACGTGAAGGCGCCGCCCAGGCCGCAGACGAGGTAGTACAGCAGGAACGGCCCGCGTCCCCAGTGGGACTCGATCTGCGTGCCGAACATCCACAGGCCGATCATGTTGAACAGGATGTGGGTGAGCCCGCCGTGCAGGAACATGTAGGTGACGAAGCGCCACACCTGGCCGTGGAAGAACGCCTCGTAGGGGATGAACCCGAACATCCCCGTGATCTGACCGATGCCGTTGATGGTGTCGCGCATCAGGGTCTGCACGATGTAGATGGCGACGTTCGCCAGCAACAGGGCCTTGACGCCCGGGGTCATGCCCATGACCCCGAACGGGCCCGCGTCCATCGAGCGGTAGGAACGCATGCGGATATCCTTCCCGGCGGTTCGGGGGCCGGCGCCGTCCGGCCCGGGCGCCCGTGGTGGGCGCGCCCGCAGTCCGAGGGCCAAGATACACCAGCAGGCGGGGTTCGGCACCGCAAATCCCGCCCGGTCTTGACGTTCCGCAAATATCGGCCCGAACCGGCGGACCTGTAGCCCGGGGCCGGGACGCGAAAAGGGGGAGCTTTCGGCTCCCCCTTCCCGTGAGCGCGGCCCGGGGGCCGCATCGTCACAGCTAGCGCCAGATACCCGCCATGGCCTCGGCGGCCTGCGGGTCGAGGACCGGTACCGCGCCGGCCTTGGTGTCCTGCGGCATGCCGTAGGTCGGGTCCCAGGGCAGCGCCGCCGGGTCCACGTGCGCGATGCTCGAGCTGTCCAGCGCGTTGATCACGTCGATGAACGCGTTGGCCATCACGCCCTGCCCGTGGCTGTTCGGGTGGACGCCGTCCAGCGAGAACAGGGTCGTGGCCGCGGCCTGGGCCGTGCTCATGCCCAGTCCCTTGAGGAACAGGAAGTGCGTCTTCTCGGACGCCGAGCGCGCCGCCAGGACGTTGCCCATGTTCACGACGCCGACCTTGGCGATGCCCGAGCCGTCGACCGCGGCGGCCACGTTGGTGATGATCGCGTTGTAGACCGCGGTGGCCGTCCCCACATCGGTGGCCTCGCCGGCGTCCAGCGTGTACTCGGCCGGGATCGGCGTCGCGCCGCCGCCGCCGGCCGGCGAGGAGATCCACGACAGGGCCGGGAACAGCACGTACTGCACGCCCGCTTCGACCGTGCCGGCCGGCCAGACCTGGCCGATCCGCGACGTGACGTAGGCGTCGAACGTTGCCTTCGGGATGAAGTACGGGGTCGACTGCACGCTGGGAATGGTGCCCACGACGATCGTCGGCGTCAGCCCGTTGTTGCGCTGGGCCAGACCGCCGGCCAGGCCCGCCAGCAGCGCGGTGTAGTCGGCCCGGAACTGCAGTTCGGCCGCCGAGCCCTGATTGCCGAAGCCCGCGGCGGGCTCGCCGCTGGTCGCCGGCCCGAGCACGTCGTTGTTGCCCAGCCACAGGGTGGTCAGGGCGCCGCCCTTGGCCACGGCCTGGTAGAACTGCGACGCCGACTGGTAGGTGACGTCGTTGCCCTGGATCGTCACCGTCCGCGGATGGTTGCCGAACAGCGCCGCGCGGTTGATGAAGTCGAAGAACGAGTTCGTCCCGCCGTAACCCGACGCGTGGTCGTACGCATTCATCGCGTCATGCACGCGCGCGCCCGGCACGCCCAGGTTGTGGTACTGGGTCGGCTGCGCCGCGGCCAGCAGCAGGGTGGACTGCACGTTCGCCAGCGGCGTCGTGCCCAGGACGGTGATGCTGCTGCCGTTGTAGTACAGCACGCCCGTGGCATTGGCGCCGCTGACGCCGCCGATGCCGGGCGCCGCGATCCACGGCTGCGTGAACGTCGAGCGGTTCAAGCCCAGCTGCCCGGCGATCAGGTTCGGGTAGCTGAACTGCTGCCCGGCCATCATCAGGCCGCCGTCCATGAAGCCCGCGGTCAGGCTGTTGCCCACGGCCACGTAGCGCGCGCCGGCGTCCTCGACGGAGGGCGCGTTGATCAGGTCCGACGGGTCCTTCGGGTCGTCGAGGGAACAGCCGGTCATCATCAGGAGCGTTGCCGTCAACAGGAGGACGGGCAGCGCCAGCAGGGACTTGGTGAACTTGGTCATGGTCCGCACCTCCTTCTAGAAGCTGTGCCTGGCGCCGACCCCGAAGAGGTTGGCCAGGGATGAGTACGTGCCGAACGGATAGTCGGTCGTGTTGCGCAGGGGCTCGCCGTCAAGGACGTTGGTCCGCTTGGAGCCGACGACCACCATGTAGCTGGCGTTCAGGTCCCACGAGCCGGTCTTGTAGCTGAAGCCCAGCGAGTAGTCGTTGCGGTTGCTGTCGGGCAGCAGCGGCGAGACGGCCTTCAGCGGCTGCGGCGTCGTGTCGTAGACGTAGCCGAACTGCAGGCGCAGCTTCTCGTTCACCGTGTACTCGCTGCCGAAGCGGGCCTGCCACGAGTCCTTGTAGCCGAAGTGGATGAGCTGGTCGAGGGCGTTGTTGTCGAAGTCCAGGTTCAGCGACTGGAACGTGCGCCACCCGAAGTACACGTAGTTGCCCTCGACGCGCAGCTTGCCGTCCTTCGTCGTCGCGGCGACGCCCAGCGACATCATCGACGGCAGGTTCAGCTC
>CAINDZ010000065.1 GCA_903847545.1 uncultured bacterium
AGGCCCACACCACCAGGCTGTACCGATGGAAATGCCGCCGCTGGCCGTCCGAGCCGCGCGCGGCCACCCGCGTGGCCCAAACGGCGTGCCCCAGCATCAGCCACAGGGCCATCTGGCCGGTCAGGGTGTGGGGGTCGCGCAGGCTGAACGGGCGCCGGGCCAGGGCGTGCATCGCGAGGGTGCCGGCGATGTCGAAGCCGAGCCCCACCCAGAACGCAACCACATGCCAACGATAGAGATAGCGCGCCACGCGCTCAGCCCAGACCCCGATCGAATAGGCCACCAGGGCCAGGGTGATGAGGCCGGCGGATGCGAACACCATGGCGGGACCTCCGCGGCGAAAGGTGGCGTGTCGCGGGCGGGCGCTGCGCAGCATAGACCCCGGGAACGGGCCCGGCAACGGCCATCCCGGGGGACCCCCCGGGGGAACCGTTGTTGCCGTGCCGGCCCCCAGGGGCTATTTTGTGGCGCAGAGCTTGCAATTGAACGATGAGGATGCAAGCCGACGTCGCCGATGCGCGCTGACGTCCGAAGAGGCGGCACCGAACAAAGCCGCCACACCGACTGCCGCGGTACCTGTTCTGCTTTCTTCTCGGCTCACGGCCTTCTTGCCTGTGCTCCCTCCGAGACCCAAGCCGATGCGGATCCCGGACCAACGAGACAGGATTTCATGACCCCGATACAACCGACGACAACCAAGAAGACCTTCCAGGACCTGGGCCTTTCCGAGCCTGTCCTGCGCGCCCTGGCCGACTGCGGCTACCGCGAGCCCACCCCGATCCAGTCCGCCGCCATCCCCCTGGTCTCCGCGCGACGCGACGTCATGGCCACCGCCCAGACGGGCACCGGCAAGACGGCCGCGTTCATGCTGCCGGTGATCGAGGACATCGCGACGCGGCCGAAGTACGCCGGCGACACGCCGCTGGCCCTGGTGCTGGCGCCGACGCGCGAGTTGGCGCTGCAGATCGAGGAGAACGTCCGCGCCTACGGCAAGTACGTGGGCACCCGCACCGCGGTGCTGCTGGGCGGCGTCAACTCGGGCCCGCAGATCGACCGCCTGCGCAAGGGCGTCGACATCGTCATCGCCACGCCCGGCCGGCTCATCGACCTGTGCAAGCAGGGCGAGGTGTCGCTGGCCGACGTCGAGTTCCTGGTCCTGGACGAGGCCGACCGCATGCTGGACATGGGCTTCATCCACGACGTGCGCTGGATCGCCGACCGCGTGCCGCGCCCGCGCCAGACGCTGCTGTTCTCGGCGACGCTGTCGCCGGCCGTGCGCAGCCTGGCCTCGACCATGCAGGTCGACGCGCTGGAAGTCTCGGTGGCGCCGCCCTCGACGGTGGCCGACCACATCGAGCAGCAGGTCATGTTCGTGCAGCGGGCCCACAAGCTGGACCTGCTGATCGACCTGCTGAAGGAGAACAAGGACGGCCGCACGCTGGTCTTCACGGCGACCAAGATTGCCGCGATCTCCGTCTCGCGGCAGCTCGAGGTGCGCGGCCTGCGCGTGGGCGCCATCCACGCCGACAAGTCGCAGAGCCAGCGCCAGGCGGCGCTGGACGCCTTCGTGCGCGGCAAGGTCGACGTGCTCGTGGCCACCGACATCGTGGCCCGCGGCATCGACGTCGACGACATCACGCACGTCATCAACTACGAGCTGCCCGAGCTGGCCGAGAACTACGTCCACCGCATCGGCCGCACCGCGCGCGCCGGCCGCGCCGGCATCGCGATCGCCCTGTGCGGCATCGAGGACGTGCCCCAGCTGCGCGGCATCGAGCGCCTGCTCAAGGAGCCGCTCATCGTGCGCGACGACCACCGCTGGCACTCCGAGGAAGTGATGGCCTGCCTGGCCGCCTCCGAACGCGCGGCGCGGCAGCGCGCGAAGGCCGGACGGATGCGGGGGTCGGGGTCGAAGTGGGCGCGGTGAGCGCGCGCTGACGACGCGAAGATGTTGAGGGAGCGGGCGCCTGGGGAGGGTGCCCGCTTTGTCTTTGTGGGAGACTTGATTATTTCCGGGTGTTGCGCCGGCGCAAGTCTCCCAAGATCGTGAGAATTGCGGCGACGCACGGCCTCGGTCACGCCGGTTGCCCCGTGGCGCATCCCGCCACGTGCGTCCAGGCCTGCTGCAGGCCCGGGAACAACCCCGCGGTCTTGCAATCCGGGCCGGCGCGGGCTTAACTTGCACTGACCGGGGAAACGTTGGTACCACTCATTTTCACAACGGATTCGGCGCATCGTCATGTGTGGCATCTGTGGATTCGTCGGTCCTGATCCGGCGCTCACCCGCGACGTCCTTGAACGGATGAACGGCGCCCTGTGGCGTCGTGGTCCCGACGATGAAGGCATCAGTTTCGAGCCCGGCATCGGGCTGGCGATGCGGCGGCTCAGCATCATCGATCCCGCCGGCGGACACCAGCCCATCGCGGCCGAGGACGAAGACGTTCGCGGCGTGTTCAACTGCGAGATCTACAACTACCGGGAACTGCGCCACGAACTGCAACAACGCGGTCACGCCTTCCGGACCGGCAGCGACGCCGAAGTCATCATCCATCTCTACCAGGAGTACGGACCCGAGCTTGTCCATCGGCTCCAGGGGATGTTCGCCTTCGCGCTGTGGGATGCGCCGCGGCGCAGGCTGGTGGTCGCCCGCGACCGGCTGGGCATCAAGCCGCTCTTCTATGCGCAGCTCGGCGACACGGTCATCTTCGGTTCGGAGATCAAGGCGCTGATCGCCTCCGGGCTCGTGCCGACCGACATCGACCCGCAGGCGCTGGACGCCTATTTCGCGTACACCTATGTCCCGGCGCCGCTGACCATCTACTCGGCGATCCGCAAGCTCGAGCCCGGCTGCCTGCTGACGGTCGAATCCGGCGCGGTCCGTTGCTGTCGCTACTGGGACCTGGACATGTCCGTGCAGGACGAGGCGCCGGACGAACGGGAATGGGCCGGGCGTTTCGAGGACGCCATTCGGTCCACCGTGCAGTCGCATCTCATGAGTGACGTGCCCGTGGGCGCCTTCCTGTCGGGAGGCATCGACAGCAGCCTGGTCGTGGCGCTCATGAGCGGCCACTTGAAGGATCCCGTCTCCACGTTCACGATGGGCCTGGGCGGCACGTCCGGCCTGATCGACGAACGGCCGCTGGCGGCGCGCGTCGCCGAACGGTACGGGTGCTTCCACCACGAGCAGGTCGTGCAGCCGGACCTGCCGTCCATCGTGGGCGACGTGGTCAGCGCGTTCGACGAGCCCTTCGCGGACGACTCGGTCATCCCCAGCTACTATGTCGCCCAGTTCGCGAGCCGGCGCGTGAAGGTGGCGCTGTCTGGTCTCGGCGGGGACGAGTTGTTTGCGGGGTACCGGCGCTATTCGGGGGTCCTGCTCGGCGAATCCTACGCGAGGCTGATGCCGGCGGCCTTGCATGCGCAAGTGGTGCGGCCGCTGGTCCATGCGCTGCCCGAATCACCGCAGGGCGGCGACCAGGTCGACCACCTGAAGCGCTTCGCGTCATCCGCCCTGCATTCGCCGGCCGAGCGCTACCTGGGGTTCGTCACCGCCCTGTCGTCGCGCCGGCGAGGGCAGTTGTATGCGCCGTCCCTGCGCGCGCGGATCGACCGGGCCGCGACCGACCGGCTGATCACGGAGCCGTTCGACAACTGTCGGGCGCCCGACAACATCTCGCGGGCGCTCTATGTCGACATGAAGACCTTCCTGCCCGAGGACATCCTGGCGCTGTCCGACCGCCTGAGCATGTGGCACTCGCTGGAACTGCGGGTCCCGCTGGCCGACCACAACCTCGTCGAGTTGAGCGCGCGGCTTCCCGCCCGGTTCAAGATCAACTGGCGCGAGAAGAAGCGCCTGCTGCGGTCCATCGCCCAGAAGCACCTGCCCGCCGCGATCCTGGGCCACCGCAAACAGGGCTTCGAGTCGCCCATGGCGGCCTGGCTGCGCACCGACCTTTCCGGTTACGCGCGGGACGTCCTTGGCCCCGAACGGCTCGGTGCCCATGGACTGTTCGACCAGGCCGTGGTCGACGGCTGGCTGGCCGACCACCTGTGCGGCCGGCGCAAGAACAACCGCGCGCTGTTCTCGCTGATCATGTTCCAGGAATGGTACGAGCGCAGTCGCAGCTGACCGCGCGATCGGCAGGGCTGGTCTTCTCAATGAGGCCGGCGCAACTCTCCCAACCTCGTGAGAGTTGCGCCGGCGCAAGTCCCCCGCCCGTCCCTACCGGCTTCCCGCGCCCCCGAACAGGAAATCCGTGCTCGCCACCGCCGGCATCGCGATGGGCTCCGAGTACAGGTAGGCGCCCTTGCAGTCGTAGCGCGCGTCCAGGTTGCGCAGCTTCAGGAGCGCCTGCCTCTGCGCCGTGGTCAGCGTTCGCGCCACCTCGGAGAAGGCGGTCGCGTAGCAGTAGGAGATCTCGCCGTCGAGCTCGCCGTAGCGCCTGGCCAGCGCCACCACCTTCGCCTTGTCGATCGTCGCTTCCTTCTGGAAGCGCCGCAGTTCGGTCGCGATGGCGCGCCGCGTCTCGACGATCGCGGCCAGGTCCTGCCGCTGCTGGTCCACCAGGCCCGTGACGAGCCTGCGCTGCGGCTCGGTCAGCGCGGCCAGGAACGCCTCGCCGCTGTCGCCGGTCAGCGAGGTGCTGATCGAATAGCCGGCATTCCCCATCGCGGGGATGTCCTTCATGTAGAACGAGCCGAAGTACGTCGCGTGCCGCTCGGGGCAGAAGTAGGTGTCGGCCTCGACGTTGCCGGCGTACCAGCTGAACAGCTCGCTGGCATAGGTCATGACGGCCACATGCTGCGTGTGGGACAGGCTGCGCTTGTCGACCTGGTCGGCGCGTTCGGGCCAGGTCGCCGAGTTGTCGAAGGCCATCGCCGCGAACCGCTTCCGCTGGTCGGCGGTGAGCGAGCGGATGATGCCGCCGAGCACTTCCGCGCGCCGGTAACTGAGCTGGCCGTCGATCGCGAAGAGGTCGCCCGTGCTGCGCATCACCGCGCCGCGGTCCAGGCCGGTGCGGCCGGCGGGCAGCCGCGCCTCGAGCAGGCGGCAATACGCATCGATGAGCGGGAAGCGCTTGTAGGCGAAGTCGGTCAGCAGCTTCTCCTGCTCGCCGGCCAGCGCCACGAGCGCCGCCTTCTGCCTCTCGTCCAGGATCGC